>CALMND010000066.1 GCA_937868565.1 uncultured Bacteroidota bacterium
TGCAGCACCGAGTGCCGTATTTATAACAACGTGTCCATAGAGAAAATATTTCTTGCTAAACACTCAATAAGATGCAATTGCTCCTAATGAAATTATAATTAGCACAAAAGACCATTTAAATATTTTAATTTGATCGAACAAATAAATAAATGCAAACGGAAAAACGTAACATAAAATATGCAACAAAAGGGTGCTGTATCTTAATTGAAGATTAACACTTATTGCGTCCCAGAATGCCTTGTTGGTTGGATTTATCTTACCTGAAAATTTATATGATGCAGATGGTGAAAGAGAGCCTATTAAATAGTTTTCGTATAATTTAAATACAACTAAGACGCAGGAAAAAAGGCAAACCGTGACAACAAGGTAAAACCATCTCCGGTTTTTTAAAAACAAAATCGATAATAAAAAAGCAGCAGGAATAACAATGCCAAATTGTCGGAGAAGCACCATGAAAATAGAAGAAATAAAAACACCTACCAATGAAATAAAACGATTTGACTGAAAAAAATCAAACGCAAAATAACATGAAAGAACCAAAAGTGTATTAAAGTTCACGTCGGTCATATAGGTATTCGTTAAATTAAAATACAGTGGATTAAACAACATGATAAGGCTGGCAAGCAAAGCAGTCAATTCATCTTTGCTTATTTTATTTACTAACTTGAACAATGTTAGAACTCCAATTAGCGAAGAAATGATTGTAGATAAGCGCAATATGAAAAAGGAGAAACCAAACGCTTTTGTAAACAGAATTCCCCATAGAAGATGAGTAAAAAGAGTCATAGCAGGCCATTCACCTATATCGTATTTGCCTTCGGTTAACCAAATTAAAATTGACTTAGAATATGCCCAATCGTCATTTAATGGAAATTCACCAAGGGGATTCACAATTACTTCGGCGCTTGCAAACAGGCCAAAAAGTATTAGGATATACTTGTGCTTGTAGAAAAATGTCAAGATTTTTAATCACAAGTTAGTAAAAAAACTATTCGTCTGTTAATTATTTATCGCCCCGCCTTATCGTAAGATTTAAAGAAACATAACACCGGGCCGCCCGTACACGTATAGCTAATTACAAATTATCGAAAGGATTTGCCTCCTCAGAAAGCCCTTCAATAGGTTCGTTATCGTATTTGCTGCAATCAATTTCAAACTTAGGGTCGAGGTTTTTTGGTCGCGGAAAATCGCCTTTGGTAACCTTCAGCTTTTTGTCCTCGTAAACTTTTTTGAAAAATTTCCCCCAAATGGGTAGTGCCATGCTTGCTCCTTGTCCTTCAACAATAGAGTTAAAGTGTATACTTCTGTCTTCACCCCCAACCCAGGCACCGGCAGCCAAATCAGGCGTTAGGCCAATAAACCAGCCATCGGCATTTTGTTGTGTGGTTCCTGTTTTTCCCGCAATCTGATTGGTAAGTTTAAATCTGCTGCCTCTTAGTCTGGCTCCGGTTCCGTATTGCACGACTCCCTGCATGAGTTGAATCATGACGTAGGCTTTTTCTTCACTAAATACCTCATCACTCTTAGGAATAAATTCTTCCAGAACTTTCCCGTTTTTATCTTCAATGCGTGTAATAAACGTCGGTTGAATATAGGTTCCCTTATTGGCGAATGTGGAATTAGCCGCAACCATTTCGTAGACGCTAATATCAGGGGTTCCCAAACAAATAGAAGGCACTTCAGGAATTTCGGAGGTAACGCCAAGCCTATGCGCCAAATTGGCCACAGCGTGTGGTCCATATTGTTTCATAATCCAGGCTGTGACAAAATTTATCGAGAGAGCCAGCGCCTTTTTCAAGGTAATCATTTGTCCGGTTCCTTTCATGCCGTCCGAATTATCAGGACACCATTCTTCACCGGTTTCTGTCTTTATGCAGGTTCTAACGTTAGGTACCTGATGACAGGGTGACAATCCCTCCTGAATGGCGAGAGCATAAACAAAAGGCTTAAAAGTAGAACCCACCTGGCGTTTACTCACTTTTACGTGATCATATTTAAAATGTTTATGGTTGATACCACCTACCCATGCTTTTACGTAACCAGTTTGCGGTTCCATGGCCATAAAACCTGTTTGCAAAAAACTCTTGTAATATCTAATGCTATCATAAGGCGTTAGTATAGTGTCAATTTCACCTCTCAAGCTATATACTTTCATGGGCGAGGGTTTGTGGAAAGTCTCCAAGATTTTCTGATGTGTAAGTCCCTGAGCTTTTAATTCCCTGTATCTATCGCTTCGTTTGATAGACGAATTCATAATTCCATCTATTTCCTGTTTGTTAACGTTCCAAGCAAAAGGAGCATTCCTTTTATTGAGACATTCCTTACTAAACATTTTTTGCAATTCGCTCATGTGTTCATTCACCGCTTCCTCAGCATATTTTTGCATACGCGAGTCAACGGTTGTGAATATTTTTAGGCCATCGCGGTAAATGTTATAAGGTTTTTGTGTTTCGGGATTGATGTGTTTTTTGCACCAGTTTTCTAAAAAATTATCACGTAGATATTCTCTAAAATAAGTAGCTAAACCATCGTTATGATCCTCCGGCCTAAATGAAAGGCCTAGTGGTAGCGCTTTTAAGCTATCGCATTTTTTTTGTTCCAGATAACCGTATTTTACCATTTGGTTTAATACAACATTACGTCTCTGCTTGGTGCGTTCTTCAAAACGAATGGGATTAAACAACGAAGAGTTCTTAGCCATCCCAATAAGCATTGCAGCTTGTTCTATTTTTAAACTGTCTTGTCCTCTGTTGAAGTAAATTTGCGCCGCAGATTTTATCCCGACAGCGAGATTTAAAAAATCATACTTGTTTAAGTAAAGAGCTAGAATTTCCTCTTTGGTATATAGCTTTTCCAGTTTGGTAGCTATTACCCATTCTTTCATTTTTTGAACAATCAGTTCGGGCTTGCTTAGTTTCCTTCGGGGAAACATCATTTTAGCCAATTGCTGAGTAATTGTGCTTCCCCCGCCCTTACTGCCTCCTGTAAAAATACCCGACATGGATCTTAACAACGCTTTTAGATCAATTCCGTTGTGCTCAAAAAAACGGGCGTCCTCCGTTGCAATTAAAGCATTAACAACGTCTTCATCCAGTTGAGCATAGCTTACATTTACCCTGTTTTCGCTATAGTACTTACCCAAAATTTTTAAGTCACCACTGTAAACAACGGTAGCTAAATTGTTTTTTGGGTTCAGCAACTCGTCCACTTTCGGGAGCTCGCCGAATAAACCGGAAACAACCAAAGTTACCATCAGGTATATCAAAAGTAGCGGAGTCAGGAGGAGTATCCAGAGCCATTTGATATAACTTCCCGGTTTTTTCACGTTAAGTAACTTAAATTAAGCTGTAAAATTAGTAAAAAGGCGAGTGCTAAAGTTTAAATACACATTATTTATAAGTACTGTATAGTTAATTATATTTCATTCTATTTACCTCAAATAAACTATCTGGTATGTTCTTCTTGGATTAAGTATAAAAAAAGCAAAGCCTGTTCAATAGGATAGACGCAATCGCTTTAAAGAAGCGGTTTTAAAAGACAACTCGTAAAAAAGCTCTTCGAAAATCAACGCAACACATGCACTACCTCAATATTAGCAACCTGTTCGCATCCAGTTTTACAAAAATAAAAACCAAGATGGTAAAAGCCCAAAGTGAAGAGCCTCCGTAACTAAAAAAGGGCAATGGAATTCCGATCACTGGCATTAGGCCAATTGTCATACCAATATTTACGGCTAGGTGAAAAAACAAAACCGTAGCAACACCATAACCATATATTCTACTAAAATCAGAACGCTGTCTCTCCGCTAAAAAAATAAGCCGAAGAATAAGAAAAAGTTGGAGAAAAATAACAATGGTACTACCTACAAAACCCCACTCTTCCCCTACTGTGCAAAAAATAAAATCAGTGTCCTGCTCGGGCACAAAATCATATTTGGTTTGAGTTCCCTGCAAATACCCTTTCCCTAAAAATCCACCACTGCCAATTGCAATTTTTGCTTGATTCACATTGTATCCTTCTTTTTTTAAATTCACCGTGCCACGGCCCAATAATACATCTATCCTGGTTTTTTGATGAGTCTCCAAATGATTATAAACGTAGTTAGTAGTTAACACCACGCCTGCGGCAAGGGAATATACGAGAGCCACCGTAACCAAATTTTTTCTACTCCGTCTGATAAAAAGAAAAGCTGATGAAGCAATTACAGCAAGTGTGACTAAAAGGGAGGTTATTTGTGCAACAATTAAAGCAACTACAAATAAAATTCCAGCCAACAATCCAAAAATAAGAAAGTTAACGCTCAAACCTTCTCGATAAAGTACAATGATAAAAGCCATAAGCACAATAGCCAGACCTGTTTCGTCCTGCAAAACTTTAATGATAACGAGTGGGCTTATAATAAAAGCCAAAGCAATCAAGGTATTCTTATAATTTTTAAGTAAATCTCTCAATCTAAGACGGAACTGTTGGTTCACAATAATATTCTGATTACTTAAAAACTTAGCCAGAGCCAGATTGGTTGCAAATTTCATAAATTCGGCGGGTTGTATTCCAAAGCCACCGACTCCAAACCAGGACTTGCTTCCTTTTATTTCACGTCCAAAAAATATAACAAGGATATTGGCCAGAATTAGGACGCCATAAAACAAATATGCAAAGGCTGTATAAAAATTAGCGTCAATGACTAAAATACTAAAAGCAATGATAGCAGCGCCCGAAATCCAGATTAACTGCTTACCATACTTTTGCGTAGTGTCGAAAATATTTTGATGTTCTTCATTGAATACAGCTGCATAAATATTTAACCAACCCATCAATACAAGTATTATACAGGTGAGAACCGTTAGCCTGTCCACGCCGTAAAAAACACTATCTTGCGTATTCCTCATGAACTAATGGAACTCCTTTGTTAATAAATTTTTGCCGTGAATTAAATCTACTGCCATAATTTTTTTCTCTTCCGCCTGCCGCGTCACTTTGCCTGTTAAATACTTTTCCATCATTAAACTTACGATGGGTGCCGACCAAACGCCGCCAAATCCAGCATTCTCCACCAAACAAGCAATTACAATTTGTGGTTTGTCGCGCGGTGCAAACGCCATAAACAAGGCATGCGAACGTCCGTGGGGATTTTCGGCCGTACCTGTTTTTCCACAGGCGATAATTCCAGGAATTTTTTCATAATACGCAGTGCCAGCATCAAAGCACATTTGCATCCCGTCAATTACATTAGTATAGCACTCTTCTTTTTGAACACCTACAAAATGTTTCTCGGTAAATTTTTTATCAATGGATTTATTAGTTCCAATACCCTTTACACAATGCGGAATATAATAAAATCCTTTATTGGCGATGGTCGCGATTACATTTGCCATTTGCAGAGGTACCAATAATAGCTCCGCTTGCCCAATACCCAAAGAAACAATAGTGTTACTCCTCCAGCCATTTTTTCCAAAAACTTTATTATAATACTCTACTGATGGAACATTGCCAGGTTTATCGTAAGGAAGATCAGTTCCAAGGTGAGTTCCAGGACCAAAGGTTCGCACCATGTCGCGCCAATGATTATAACCATCAATAAATTTTGGATACTTTTTCTGGTCGGTAATTTCTCTGAACACATAACTGTAATAAGAATTACAAGATTGCGCTACCGAACCAATTAAATCTACCGGTGGATGTGGGTGGCACTTGGGCTTTCCACCCATCGGCGGATAGCCTCTTGCACAGGGAAAAGAGGTAGAGCGCTTAATCACGCCATCATTTTGGGCAATCAACGCATCAATTAACTTAAATGTAGAACCTGGTGGATACATGGCCTGCAAGGCTCTATTAAAAAGTGGTAAGGTTGAATCGAGATACAGCCGTGAAAAATTTCTTGCCCTTTCTTTTCCACCAACGAGTAAATTGGGGTCATAGGTTGGACTGGATATCAAAGCAAGAATTTCACCGGTAGTAGGTTCAATAGCAACCACGGCTCCTTTCTTACCCTGCATTAATCTCTCTCCATACTCCTGCAAGTCAGCATCAATTGTACAATAAAGCGGCAGCCCAGGCACTGCCAGTGTATCGTATTTTCCTTCTGCATAGCGCCCGATAGTTTTGTTATGCACGTTAGTAATGGCAATTTGCACGCCTTTCTTTCCGCGAAGCGCTTCTTCGTAAGCATTCTCCATGCCGCTAATGCCAACGTAGTCACCGTCTTTATAATACTCTTCCTTAGCCGATTTTTCTTTGCTTACCTCCCCAACATAACCCAATAAATGCGCTGCTATAGGTTTTGGATACTTCCTAACGGTTCTCTTCTGAACAAAAAACCCTTTAAACCGGTAGAGCTTCTCTTGCAAAGCAGCATAAGTTTTAGCCGACATTTGTTTTTCAAAAATGCTCTGTTTCCGCGGCGAGTTAGGAGCCTGACAAGCGCGTTTAATTCTTTTTAAATATTCCTGTTTTGTAATTTGCAACACATCGCAAAGCGAAGCAGTGTCGCAGCCTTTTGTTTCTCTTGGAATAACCATTAAATCATACGACGGGTCATTGTAAACCAAAAGTTTACCATTCCGATCGAAAATAAAACCACGGACAGGGTATTCCGTTAACCTTCTGAGCGCATTGTTTTGCGCGGCAATTAAATATTGGTCATCTATTAACTGAATATAAAATAAACGACAGATATATATTAGCATTATCAGACAGAAGAATCCTCCGATAATCAATTTTCTATCTGCTAACTGGCTATTAGTACTCATGCCCTGCGTTTATTGCTGTAGAATAGAAACTGGATTAAGTAGATTATGCCAAAGGTACCCAGGCTACTCAATATGATTCTTAAGAGTGTTTTAAAAAACTCGGAAAAACGGAAAATTTCGGTGTAGAAAAGAAAAAAATGATGGATGAGTATTAAAGTACCTGCATAACGCAAAAACCATTCAAGACCCATATCCTCAATGGTTGGTTTAACACCAATATCGTAGCCATCGCGCGGAGCAATATATTTTAAAACGTAATAACGCGAAAAGCCCATAAAGGTACAGGCTGACGCGTGTATACCTGAAGAATCGTAAAAATAATCTATACAAATACCCAGGATGAAAGCTGCAAATAGAACGATTAATTTGTTGGTCTCAAAAGGTAAAATAATAATAATCATCACGTAAGGTAAAAGAATAATATATCCCGAAAGGTTAATATTTTGAATGATTAATACCTGCACGATAACGAGCAATAAAAAGCTTAGAATATTTTTAAAAATTTCAGTCGTCAACTTGCTTTTGTGTTTGAATTTCCATAGAATCTCTTTCTAACTTAAATTTATTTTTAATGACATATACATGGTTTACTTTTTTGAGATCTGAACTTAATTTTACTGTTGCGGTGTAAAAGGATTCGTTGATGCGACGTTCATAACTTTCAATGGTTCCCACCATAATACCTTCAGGAAAAATGCCCGAAAGTTCACTGGTTATTACCGTGTCACCGGCCTTTATTTTTGCGTGAGTAGGGATATCCGTTAGTAAACAATACCGGTAGTCTTTTCCATCCCAAATTAATGGGCCATAGCTGCCATCCTTTTTAAGTTGACAGTTTACTCGCACGTCCTTATGCAAAAGACTCATGACACTTGCAAAATTTTCGGACACATCGGTTACAATGCCAACGATGCCATCACTGCTCATTACAGCCATGTCTCTCGCAACACCTAAAGCACTCCCAACATTAAGCGTTAAAAAATTTCTTCTTTTGTTCACAGATGAATTTACCACTTTGGCACTCTGATAGGAATACTGTTGTTTGTATAATGTGTCCCTTTTCTTAAACTCGGTAAGTGGTAAAATAGAATAATTTGAGCGTAAAAAGTTTCTCAGTACTGCATTCTCTTTGGCAAGCTTATCGTTTTCCTGGCGCAAAGAAAAATACTCGCTGGTGTTATGAGCCGTTTGGTAAACCGTCGCTACGGCGTTGTTGGAAGAGTTTAAAATATGTGAACCTTGAAAACCGTTATTTTGAACCATAAGCCAGGCACAAACAATCTGTAAGCTTAGAAAAATAAAAATAAAGTTATGCTTTATTACAAATGCAAGCAGGTTTTTCATTAATTCCCTTCAATCACATTTTGGTTTTTATAATATTTGGGACTCCGTTTCATGTTGTTTACTATTTCATCGACTATTTTACTTTCTTTTCCATTTGCGAACAATAATAAACAGTACAACAGGCGCAGAGGCTGTTTAAAACTACCCGGAACTTGTTTACTTTATTTGATTAAGAACGGGAATTTATGAACATTTTTTAATGCAATTCCGGTACCTCTGGCTACTGCACGAAGCGGATCTTCGCATACATGAACAGGCAATTTAGTTTTTAGCGAAATTCTTTTATCAAGCCCCCTCAATAGAGAACCTCCGCCAGCCATGTAAATACCCTTACGATAAATATCTGCTGCCAGCTCCGGCGGCGTCATTTCAAGTGCATTTAATATAGCTTCTTCAATTTTTGAAATGGACTTATCAAGGCAATGTGCGATTTCTACGTAACTGATATAAACTTCTTTTGGTATGCCACTCATCAAATCTCTGCCCTGAACAGCGTAATCAGGTGGTGGGTTTTCAATTTCGGTCATGGCTGCACCCACTTCTATTTTTACCCGCTCCGCACTTCTTTCTCCAATTAAAATATTATGTTGCCTGCGCATATACTCTTCAATGTTTGCATTAAAATCGTCACCCGCAATGCGAGTTGACTTGTCACAAACAATTCCTCCTAGCGCGATTACTGCAATTTCGGAAGTACCACCCCCAATATCAATAATCATATTTCCCATAGGTTCTTCCACGTCGATACCCATACCAATTGCAGCGGCCATAGGTTCGTGTATCATATATACTTCTTTAGCACCGGCATGTTCCGCGCTATCTCTAACTGCCCTTTTTTCTACTTCGGTAATACCGCTTGGAATGCAAATAACCATTCTTAGTGAAGGCTTAAAAAATTTACTTCCGGGATTAATCATTTTAATCATGCCCTTAATCATTTCTTCTGCTGCCTGGAAATCCGCAATTACTCCGTCTTTTAGGGGCCTTATGGTTTTAATGTTCTCGTGTGTTTTACCATGCATCATTTGTGCCGAACGGCCTACCGCAATTATCCTTCCGGTTGTCCTGTCCATCGCAACTATGCTAGGCTCATCAACAACTACCTTATCATGACTGATAATAATGGTATTTGCAGTGCCTAAGTCAATTGCAATGTCTTGAGTTAAAAAGTCGAATAATGCCATAAATAATTAAAGGTATAAGTGTATAAAGTTATAAAAATTGCTTCCTAAAAGTAAATTGTTTATGGTCGTTTCAAAGAAAGATTTTAAGAAATAGTTAAGAAGTTTATTTTTGAAATATTGTGTAGCGCTTGCATCCAAAATAAATTAACCATTCAATCTCACGTCACCCAGATCTGAAAACAACAACAGTTTGCGATTAATTCATAAGTGCTTTTGCTCAACCGAATGAGAGTTTATTTATAGAAACCTCTAGTACCCCAATATCTTCAACATGTTCTTGTAACTTTGTTCTTTGGCAAAGAGACGCGTAACTAATTCACCTTCGTCATCTCTGTCAATTAAAACATGTTTGGGTGCGGGAATAAGACAATGCTGAGTGCCTCCATAACCGCTCAGAGCCTCTTGATACGCACCGGTGTGAAAAAAACCGATATACTGTGTTTGCTTCTGATTTTTCTCCACTTTTGGTAAAAACACTTGATTCGTGTGAGCTTCGGTATTATAATAGTCCATGCTATCGCATGTCAGTCCACCCAAGTTTACGGGGATGTACGGCTTATCCCAATTATTAATAGCTAATAAAATAAAGCGTTGATTAATACCCCAAGTATCAGGCAATGTGGTGATAAATGAACTATCAATCATATACCAGGTTTCTCTGTCGTTTTGTTGCTTTTGGTCAATCACAGAATATAAAGTGGCACCACTTTCACCAACCGTAAAAGAACCAAATTCAGTGAAAATGTTAGGCTCCGCTATTTCGTTCTGGATACAAAAGGATTTAATTTGCGCCACAATTTCTTCAATCATATACTCGTAATCGTACTCAAAACCCAAAGAGGTTCTTATTGGCATTCCTCCGCCAATGTTCAACGAATTAAGTCCCGGACACACAGCTTTTAGTTCTTTGTAGATGTTTAGGCACTTATTTAATTCGGTCCAATAATAGATGGTGTCCTTTATTCCAGTGTTAATGAAAAAATGCAGAAGTTTTAAGTTGAATTTGGGATTAGGTTTAATTTTTTCGTTGAAAAGATTCATAATTTCACTACTGCGAATTCCTAATCTTGAAGTATAAAACATAAAAGAAGGCTCTTCTTCTGTGCTTATTCTTATCCCAAGATTTACTGTTTCGGCTTTTGCGTGTTTTTTGTAATAGTCAATTTCATCCAGATGATCAAGTACAGGTATTACATTAAAACCATCGTTAATTAAATCACATATGTTTTGCTTATAGGTCGAGCGTTTATAACCATTACAAATAATATATGTATCTTTGTTCAGAGCCTTTTTTTGGTACTGTTCTTTGATAATTTGTATATCAAATGCTGATGAAGTTTCGATGTGAACATCATTATTTTTCAGCACCTCATCTAAAACAAAACTAAAGTGTGAGCTTTTAGTGCAATAACAATATACATATTTGCCTTTATAATCAGCCTTTGCCATAGCCACATTAAATAAACGTTTGGCTTTTTGAATTTGGGAGCTAATTTTAGGGAGATAAGTGATTCTTAGCGGGGTACCGTACTGTTTAATGATGTCCATTAAATTTATGTCATTGAAAAACAGCTCGTTATCCTGAACTTTGAAATCCTCCTGTGGGAAATTAAAAGTTTGATTAATAAGAGTTGAGTATAAATTATCCATAATATCAAATGTAAGTGAGTTGGTTTATGAAGAAATGGAGCAAAGTAAATCACTTACATGGTACAAAAATAAGACTAAATATTACAAATTGAATGTATTTATGATTAAACCAATAAAAATAATAGAGGTTAAAAGCGAGATCGGCGCTGGCACAAGAGGTTCAAGCATGGGGGTGGATGCCATAAAAATTGCGGCTTTGGACTTTGGAAGTCCTTTTTTTAAGCGTTTCAAATCCGTAGAGGTGCCAAACGAGAACAATTTGCTTCTTGAACCGATTATACACGATTACGCAAAAAGAATAAAAGGGGTATACAACCTCAATGACCGCCTTTCGAAAGAAGTGTCTAAAACACTAAAGGCCGATCAGATACCGGTTGTGTTAGCCGGTGATCACAGTTCAGCACTCGGAACCATAAGCGGCATTCGCATGGCTTATCCGGAAAAGCGCCTCGGAGTGATTTGGGTAGACGCACATGCTGACATGCACAGCCCCTACACAACCCCTAGCGGTAATATGCACGGCATGCCACTTTGCTGTGTGCTGGCCGAAGATAACCGCGACAGACAACTCAATAAGCCCGATGATGAAACAGTTGAATACTGGGAAAAGTTGAAGAATTTGGGAGGTATTTGCCCTAAAATCTCTTATAACGACCTGGTTTTTATAGCTTTAAGAGACTACGAAGCTCCTGAAGACTATTTGATTAAGAAAAACAAAGTAAGAGTCTTTACTCTACAAGAGATTAGGAAAAAAGCTGTTGAAAGAGTCGCTATTGACTCTTTAAACTACCTCGACCATTGTGACATCATCTATGTAAGCTTTGATGTGGACAGTATGGACTCTCGCATTTCAAGTGGAACCGGAACGCCTGTACCTAATGGAATTACCGAAAAAGAGGCCGGAAACCTGATATATTATATTATGCGCAGTAAGAAAATTGTATGCTTCGAAATGGTCGAGATAAATCCGACTTTAGACCGCGAAAATTTAATGGCCGAAAATGCGTTTGAAATTTTACAAAAAGCAACAAATCAGTTAAGTCACGATTTTTAACGTAAATACTTAAACCAAAGAGATAATTAGACCACTCTGAAGCGCTAAGGGAACCAAAATAAACGTACGAATTCTAATCGTTACTTAGTGAACTTAATATCTTGAGCGTAAATTAAAAAACAAAAAATGAAAAGTCTATACAGCAAAGAAACTGCTCAGGAAGTTGTTTCCAGAATTAACAAGTTAAACCGTCAAACTCCCGCTCAATGGGGGAAAATGAATGTGGGCCAAATGCTGACGCATTGCCAGAAGCCACTGGAAATTGCGGCAGGCACATTAGTTCCCAAAACAAATAAACTTATTAAATTTTTGTTTGGTAAAACAGCCAAAAAACAATTGATAACACAGCCGGAATTCAAAAAAAACCTTCCCACTTTTGCAGAAGCAAAAATCACTGACGAAAGAGTTTTTGAAACCGAAAAAAACAAACTCATTGCCTTAATCGAAAACTTTCAGGCAAAAGGAGAAGCGGGTTTAACTAAAGACGAGCATCCTTTTTTTGGAAAAATGTCCGCCTCAGACTGGGATACACTCCATGTTAAACATTTAGATCATCACCTTAGACAATTTGGGGTGTAATAATCTTAGATTCTGATTAGCTTAGAATTTTAAGCCGATTGATAGGCCTGTGCTATACGGACTATAAGTGTTACGTGAAACAGAACTGATTCTGTTTTTGTAGCTGTATTGTCCAAGAGCCGTTTGAAAAAAAGGCATCAGGTAAATTGACGATTTATTGCAGATTGTTTTTCCAAGTGTAACAAACGTTCTTGAACTAATGCCAAAACGTTTTAAACCTGAAGAGAAATAATCCGTACCATCCATTAATTCTGGATTCAGAAGTTCTCCGATACTTAATTTGAATTGCTTTCGCGTAATTAAATTATAGGAACCGCCCATATAAAAACCATAATATTTAAGTTTAACGTTTTGAGTATAAGGAATCCAGCTGTTTTCATTCCAAGGTCTTATTTCTCCGCTTTCATGAAAACCTTTCTGACTGTAACTTAAACCAACCAAAAAACCAAATTTATTGCTTATTAAACTCCTTTCATACAAAAAACCCATATCCATAAGGTATTGTCCTGACTGTACAATATTTTGTTTTATGTTTTCGCCTACAAAACAATCATAATACACTTGGCCATTATAAATTCCTTTATTCTGGCTATAATGTGTGCCAATAAAAAAAGAGTAAGAATTTTTTTTCTCCTGACCATATGACAAACACAGACAAAAAATAAAAAATGAGAGAAAATAAAATCGTTTCATTACTTGTGTTTCTGAGACTAAATTTATGCCTTTATTTTGCCAAAACCAAGTTTTAGTTATTAATTTTACTTTTGTTACCGATCAAAATTTATTTATGTCATTCATACTATCCGAACAAAAACAAAACGTGTTGATTCTAACGCTTAACCGTGCTGAAAAATTCAACAGCTTTAATCGCGAAATGGCTCTACAGTTGATTTCAGAATTGAATAAAGCAGAAAAAAACGAAAACATACGTGCCATTGTTATTACCGGAGAAGGTAAGGCCTTTTGTGCCGGACAAGATTTGTCAGAAGCATTAGACCCAAATGGCCCTGGTATAAAAAAAATTGTTGAGGAACATTACAATCCTATTATTCTCCTCATCCGGAATATCGAAAAACCAGTAATTGCTGTTGTTAACGGTGTAGCAGCCGGCGCGGGCGCCAACATCGCATTAGCCTGCGACATTGTTTACGCAGCAAAATCCGCAAATTTCATTCAGGCATTTAGTAAAATAGGTTTGATACCCGATAGTGGCGGAACTTATACCTTGCCGCGTTTGGTTGGTTTAAATCTTGCCAGCGCTTTAATGATAACCGGCGATAAATTATCTGCTGAGGATGCGAAAAATTTCGGAATCGTTTATAAAGTTTTTGAAGATGCAGAGCTTTTAGAAAAAAGTTTAGCTAGCGCGGCTCAGATAGCAACTATGCCAACAAAGGCCATCGGCCTTACAAAACGTTTACTCAATCAATCTTACAGCAATAATTTATCGCAACAACTTGATTTTGAAAAAGTAATTCAAGTAGAATCTGCAGATAGTTACGATTATAAAGAGGGTGTAAAGGCATTTTTAGAAAAAAGAAAGCCTGAGTTTAAGGGAAGCTGAACTCGCTTTGCTCATTATTAAACCACTAATTTCATTTGATTGGTTTCAAGCAAGATTTTTTATATTCTCTAAAAAGTAATTAATACATCGATGAAAATTATAAGATTCAAGTATTCATCAAGCTTGGCTTAACAAACTTGTTCAGCCCTTTACTGACCTTCTATTGAGGATAATTGTTTAAAATGGTGTCTCCTCGCGACGACAGGCAGATAATATTTATCGCTTCGGGCCTTAACATAAAATTTGAAATATGATATGTCTTGTTAAGACCTCCTTTAATTACAAACTGATATTCATTCCAGGGCTCCAATTTTATTTTATACTCAAATACTCCAAATCCCGGGTAAAAACCACTTAAAACAGCCATTGGTAAATAATATTCCCACGCAAACTCTTCACCTCTGCGTTTCGTAATGAGTAAATTACAGGCTAGCGACTTGTAGGTTTTTTCAACATAGTGAAAGTGGAAACTCACAACGTAATTACCGGGTGCTACCCTGTTTGAGTCCAACGTATAGATGTATTCATAATTGTCAAAATTTGCTTCCAGAAATGGCCTTTTATTTTCCCAGGGAATATGGACAAGATTGTTGGTGTCCGTTTTAATGGATTCGTGCAAGGTGATCGACTTCCCTTCAGGTTTTCTAGAAAGCAACTCCCTTACATAAATTTTCCCAAGACTTAAGGTGTCATTAGTGAAAAACATTTGTGAACGATGAGCAATACGACTTTCATCGGGTAACAAAGAGTCTTTTGTTTTAATTACCAAAAAATCTCTCGTATCCAATCCCTTTAAAGCAAGTTTATTTCTCTTGCTTGGATTTAATAGTTGAATTACCTCTTCCGTCTCGCTGATGGATGTGCGCGACAACCAGGAACTCACAAGAGGTATTCTACAATGGTACGAGTAAACAATCCCGGGTAACATGGAGTTATCTCCTCCTATGCGATCATATATTTCACTACCCACCATCGCAATTGGCAGAGGTATAATCGCCTGCGGATTTATTGATTTTATTTTAGAAATATTTCCCCTTTCCTCTGCGCTTAAAAACTCTTCCCTGAAAAAGTTTGAGAACTTCCAAAATGCCCAGCTATCTTTAGTCAGAAAAGAATTTGCTTCAATAAAATTTAAAGAAAAAAAGATCAGCGCAACAGCTCTGGAAAAAAATAGAAACCTCCTGCTTTCATATAAGGGCTTCAAACTATGATACAGAACGACCACAACAAATAACGGTAAAACGTGATAAAAAACCCAGGCAAAACGACATGTTGCTCTGAACTGCGTTAGGCTGCTAAATTTCAGGCTAAAAAAAGTAAGCAAAGAATTATGAAGGCCAAAAGAAATGAGTAATAGAACGAATGACGAAATTAGTAGAGCGGTTAACTCCTTTTTTAATTTTAACTTTTTATATATGAAAGGGGAAACAACCATAAGAACGAGTGATAAGATGATTGTGAAAAAACCCAGATAAGAGTGACCTTCGAAGTGTAATGCTTTGTTTGGAAAAATAGCCTCCATTAGCGTTTGGAACGGGCCAAAATCCGGCGCAAGTATGCTTGCAGTATTTTCTATGAGGGCATCGCTTCCATAAGGCTCTATTGTTCGATTTTTATGCTGATCTGTAAATAACATAAATAGTTTAAAAACTACCACAGGAACAATACTAACAGCGAAGGTTATAGCGAACTGCTTTAGAATACGAAGTCTGGAAAAATCAATTAAGTGGTAGGAAAAAAGGCTAATAAAGCAGAAAACCGAAGCACTTATGCCAAAATACGGGTGCAAAAAAAAGAGTAATGCGTTATAAAAAAACAGAAGGCAACCGTTAACAAAACTGCCCTTTGCAATAAAATTTAATATTAAAAGAATGGAAATAGGCACAACGTAACCGTAGGCAAGACTATGATGCCCGGCATTGATTTTTGCAAATTGCGGGGAAAGCAGTGAAATGGCAATGGAAATGAAAAATGAAGAGAAGGAATCAATATTCAAGTGTTGCAATATTTTATAAATTATTAATGGAGTTACTATAAAGGAGGAAAAAATCAAGAAATGCATAATGCCGATAAGATAGTTATGTGAAAAGTACAATGGTCTTAATATAAACGTAAGCAAAGGTTGGCAATCCGTGTAAACAACGTGTTCCCCAAAAGGAAAATTCATTCCTTCGAAGTGAAGTAAACCCCCGTCATTTTTAATGTGGTATGCGTATGTGTAGTAGTTTTTTAAAGAATCTCCTGTAATACTGGATAGTAAAGAATTGATGTTAAAGAAAATATGATGAAAGTAAAATAGGTAAATTAAGAAGGTGCTAAGAAGCAATAAGAGATTAACTTTCCAATTTGCATTCAAAAAACTTTTGATCAAATTTATCATGTTTTGATAAAAATAAGCAATATTTTCCATCTGGTCTGACAAGTAAACAAGCGGCCGATATTAAATTTCAAACCTTTTAACCTTGTTCTAAACATATTTATTTGCACCTTTAATCTGGTGAAGAATTATCTTGCAAAACAGATTTATCAGAGCGCCTTTTTTCCCGTTCTATTCCTAATTGTGATTTGGATAGTATTTCTATTTGAATCCACTACCGAATATAATTTAATCAGATTCGGGGTTTTACCCAGAGACATTAACGGCCTTCCCGGGATTCTAACCTCTGTTTTTATTCATGGCGGCATAGGCCATATCGCGTCTAATTCAATTCCTTTATTTGTACTGGGTTGCATGCTTTTTTATTTCTACAAAAAAATTGCAAAACCTGTTTTTATTTGGTTATGGCTAATAAGTGGAATTTGGCTGTGGATTGGTGGACGTAACAGCTCGGAACACGCTACCTATCATATTGGCGCCAGTACCCTTATTTATGCTTTTGCTTCTTTCCTCTTTTTTAGCGGTGTGTTCAGGCGGCACTTAAGATTGATGGTGGTTTCAGCTCTCGTCGTTTTTTTATATGGGAGTATCATGTGGGGAATTTTACCGATTAAAACCGAAATAAGCTGGGAGGGGCATCTGTTCGGAACAATCGCCGGTGTGTTAGTAGCCTATAATTATCGTAAAGAGGGCCCACAACGCCGAGAGTATCAGTGGGAAGATGATGATGATGAACTAGAAGAAAGTGTTGATGATTATAATTCGAATACGGATATTCCAACCCCCCCGAACAATTCAATCACCATCAATTTTATCTACAAAGAAAAGAAATAGAATAACATGGGCTTTTTAGTGTAAAAAAATTACTAAAACCGGTTGAAATTAGTATTTTTGATTTAAATCTTAAAAATCACATCAATGAAAAAAGTTGCTTACGTTCTTGGAGGATTAATTCTACTTTACCTCATTTTGGCTCTTGCAGGCCCATCAAACATAAAAGTAGAAAGAAGTATAGTTATCAATAAATCTGGAGAGACTCTAAAATCTGTTCTCGGGGATTTTAAATTTTTTCACGATAAC
Source organism: uncultured Bacteroidota bacterium (assembly GCA_937868565.1). Taxonomy (GTDB): domain Bacteria; phylum Bacteroidota; class Bacteroidia; order B-17B0; family Aurantibacillaceae; genus Aurantibacillus. The sequence continues at coordinate 17,582 of CALMND010000066.1, forward strand.
TGGAGCCCTTGGACAGAAAAGGATCCCGCCATGGTTAATAATTACAGTGGTAAGCCTGGCGAAATTGGACATCGGTACGAGTGGTCGGGTAACAAAGAGGTGGGTAAAGGTGCCATGGAACTTGTTTCGATGCAGGGGGATAGCATAAATCAAAAATTAAGTTTTGAGGGAGAAGGAGACTCTAAAGCGTATTATGTTGTTAAATCTTCGGGCGACACTTCCAACATTACATGGGGTGTCTCCTTTGATATTGGCTTCATGGGCAGACCTTTTATGCTGTTCATGAATATGGATAAAATGATGGGTGCTGATTTTGAAAAAGGTCTTAGTAATTTGAAAAAAGTAGTTGAGGAAATGAAAGAAGAAACCAAATTTGAAATCACCGAGCAGACTTGGGAAGAAAGAACCTATTTGGGTAAACGCTCTTTAGTTTCAAGCGAAAATAATATGGAAAAATTAACCGCTTTTTTTATGGAAAATTACCCGAAGCTATTCTCTGATCTGGAAAAAAATAAAATACAAGTAAGTTCAGCGCCTAGTGCTATTTATTTTAAATGGGAAGAAAAACAAACAGATGTTGCCGCCGTAGCTTCTGTAGCAAAGGGAACGCAGATCAAAGGCTGGGAAACCTTCACCCTACCCGCTTCAAAAGTACTGATGATAGCGTATATGGGCACTGACGAGGGAAGTATGGCTGCACATAATGCTATGAATGAATACATTAAAAAAAATAATCTTCAGCAGGTAAATGTTGTTGAGGAATATGTTACTGATCGTGAAACAGAAAAAGATTCCAGTAAGTGGTTAACCAATATTTATTATTTGGTAAAGTAACATTTCTGGAGTTACGGCTCAGCAGAATAATTTTGTTAAGGCAAGCGCAATAACACGTTGCGTTGCTTTGGTACTATTAAAAGATTTTTAAACCTCGTTGGTGTCCCGAAGTTTCATTTGCACTGCTAATTTTTTTGCTCTTCATGAGTAACAAAATCTAAAAAGGGGAGAAGTTTCGACTCTGTTTGACATGTTGGCTTATTTTATGTCTATGGAGCTTGCTATTTCTATTGTTACTTAGGCTATACTGTTTGTGCGCTTTACGAGCGAATGAATGTACTATTGGTTACCGGTTTGATACCAACTAGCATTCTCCGATTGTTGACAGCCCGCTAACTTGTTACAGGTACATTCTCAATTCAGTTGCGATTTGATTCAGTGAATTCGTTAAAAGGTTATGATCTGCTAACGCAAGCTAATTCTTCTGGCTTGTTTTACGTTTTCGCATTTAGTGTTGTCTTTCATCAATACCTGCGAAGTAGGATTTTGGTGTTTATTACAATAAAAAAAGGGTTGTTATTTTCAAACAACCCTTTCACTTAAATGTTTTATTTCTACTTAATTAAAGACACATGTCCCATTTTAGAATAAGCATTACCGTCCAAATCTTTGTATTTGATTCGGTACACATATACCTCTTCTTTTAATGGTTCGCCTTTGTTCAACAAAGAACCATCCCAACCCTTTTTCGGATCTCTGGTGCGGAACAAACTATGACCCCAGCGATCAAATATTTCCATCTCAAAACTTTTCTCATCTAAACCATAAGGCGTAAACTCAGGTTTAAAAAAGTCATTAAGCCCATCGTAATTCGGAGAAAAAGATGTTGGAATAAATATGTTAAAATCGTTTTTAACTTCAACAAATTTCATCATCGAATCTTTACAATGGTTCGGTGTTTCTGCAATCAAGGTTATTTGATACCTGCCCAACTTTTCAGGCAAAGTAACTTTAGGGTGTATTTCAGTAGACGCAAAAGCCAAATCTGGAATTTTCCAAGTGTATTTATTCTTAGTCAATACGCCAGTTAAATTGGTCAATTGCACTTCGGGATTAGATACCAGAATCTCCTCCGGCACTGAGAAGTTAGCAACAGGCACTTCATTCACTGTTACCACAGGATCAACCGACATCTGAGCAGAACAAGCTATCCCGTCTTCATAACTAAAAACAACCGTGTATGTCCCTGGTGTTGTATAAAGGTGGGTGGTAGAGAAGGCAGTTTGAGGCTCAGAGCCATCACCAAAATTCCATACACCTTTCCCGCTATTTACAGACTGAACATTTAGTTGAACATCTAGAGGTGCGCAGCCTGAATTATTTGCGAGATACGCCGAAATTTTTGGAAGATCCTGAACAACAATA
>CALMND010000067.1 GCA_937868565.1 uncultured Bacteroidota bacterium
TAAATAATTATACCATAAAATCACAGGAAGCCATACAGCAGGCAATGCAAATTGTGACACTCAATGGCCAACAAACCATAGAACCTGCGCATCTTTTAAAGGGAATTTTGGAAGTGGACGAAAATGTAACACCGTTCATTCTTAAAAAACTAGGTGTCAATATACTAACATTTAATAAAACGATTGAAAGCATCATAAAGTCGTATCCAAAAGTAAGTGGGGGACAACCTAACCTTTCTTCTGCTTCCAACCAAGCCTTAACAAAAGCCTTAACTTACCTTAAAGAATATAAAGACGACTATGTCTCCATCGAACACTTGTTACTTGGCTTGATTAACTCAGGTGATACCACGTCTGGCATGATGAAGGACGCAGGTTTACTAGAAAAAGATGTAAAAGCCGCTATTTCCGAATTACGCAAAGGCGAAAGAGTTACAAGCCAATCCCAAGAAGAGACATACAATGCTTTAAACAAATACGCTATTAATTTAAATAAGCAAGCACAAAATGGTAAACTAGACCCAGTGATTGGGCGTGATGATGAAATTCGTCGAGTTTTGCAAATATTATCACGTCGTACAAAAAACAACCCTATTTTAGTTGGGGAACCAGGCGTTGGTAAAACAGCAATTGCCGAGGGATTAGCCCACCGTATTAACAACGGCGACGTTCCGGAAAATTTAAAAACCAAACAAGTGTTTTCTCTAGACTTAAGTGCTCTTATTGCTGGGGCAAAATTTAAAGGGGAATTTGAAGAAAGATTGAAATCAGTAGTTAAAGAAGTAATTACCGCTGCGGGAGAAATTATTTTATTCATTGACGAAATTCACACGCTGGTTGGGGCTGGCGGTGGTGGAGAAGGTGCTATGGATGCTGCTAACATTTTAAAACCTGCTTTAGCGCGCGGAGAACTCAGGGCTATTGGAGCTACCACATTAAACGAATTTCAAAAGTACTTTGAAAAAGACAAAGCTCTTGAACGACGATTTCAAAAAGTAATGGTCGATGAACCTAACGCTGAAGATGCCATTTCTATACTAAGGGGTATTAAAGAAAAATACGAAACGCATCATCACGTGCGAATAAAAGACGAAGCGATTATTGCTGCAGTAGAGTTATCTCAACGAGACATAAACGAGCGTTACTTACCCGACAAAGCGATAGAGTTGATGGAGGAGGCTGCATCGAAATTACGTATGCAAATTAACTCTATGCCTATTGAATTAGACGAAGCAGAACGCAAAATCATGCAATTAGAAATTGAACGTGAAGCCATTAGACGAGAAAAAGACGAACAAAAAATAAATAATCTTAATAAAGAAATTGCTGAACTCCATGACAAACGGACTGCACTTAGAGCAAGGTGGCAATCTGAAAAAGAGGTTATAGATGGCGTGCAAAAAATAAAGGCCCAAATTGAAGAACTGAAGCAGCTTGCCACCAATTTCGAAAAACAGGGAGACTACGGAAAAGTGGCCGAAATACGTTACGGCAAGGTAAAAGAAGCTGAAACCAAATTAATTGATTTAGAAGAAAAACTAAGTGTTGCAAAGGCTAATGGTTCTCAACTGCTTAAAGAAGAAGTTGACAGTGAAGATATTGCCTCCGTGATTAGTGCATGGACAGGAATACCAATAAACAGCATGTTACAAAGTGAAAAGGATAAACTCTTAAACTTAGAAAAAGAGTTACATAAACGGGTGGTTGGTCAGCAGGAGGCTATTGAGAGTATTGCAGACGCTGTTAGAAGAAGCCGGGCAGGCCTACAAGATACCAAGCGCCCAATTGGTTCTTTCATTTTTTTAGGAACAACGGGTGTTGGTAAAACGGAACTAGCGAAAGCGCTAGCAGATTTTCTTTTCAATAATGAAAATTCTATGACTAGAATTGATATGAGCGAATATCAAGAACGACATGCCGTTAGTCGTTTAGTGGGATCACCTCCCGGATATGTGGGCTACGAAGAAGGTGGGCAGTTAACCGAAGCCGTGAGAAGAAAACCTTATAGTGTGGTTTTGTTAGATGAAATTGAAAAAGCACATCCGGATGTATTTAATATTTTGCTCCAGGTATTAGATGATGGTAGGTTAACAGATAACAAAGGCCGAACAGTTAATTTTAAAAACACAATAATAATAATGACCAGCAATATCGGTTCACACATAATTCAGCAAAGCTTTGAAAAAATGGATGAAGGGAACAAAGATTTAGTACTTGCGAGAACAAAAACAGAGGTGTATGAACTGCTAAAAAAATCGATACGCCCTGAATTTCTGAATCGTATTGACGAAGTCATAATGTTTGAACCACTTTCAAGAAAAAATGTTGAAGAAATAGTTAGGATTCAACTGAACTACATCAAAGCGCAATTAGAGTCACAGGAAATAACTCTCTCTGCTTCGGAAGAGGCAATTGAGTGGCTAGCTCAATTAGGTTACGACCCTCAGTTTGGCGCAAGACCAATTAAAAGGGTTATACAAAAACAAGTTTTAAACGAACTATCCAAACAACTATTGGCAGGCACAATTAATAAAAACAAAGAAATTTTATTAGATGCTTTTGAGAATAAATTCGTTTTTCGAAATAAATAAAATCAATTTAATTGTTTGCCATTCGAATCGATTTCTACGACATCAAAGTCTAATTTTTTGACCTTCTCAAAGTTACTTGCTTTGTCACCTACCACAACAATAATCATATTGTTATAAGGTAATAATTTTTTTGCTAATTGATCAATTTCTTCCTTAGAAATATTGTTAAGTATTGATGTTTGTTGCGCTACGTAATCTTTTGGCAAATCATAATCCAGAACACGTTTAATGAAACCTAATTTTTGGGATGGCGATTCATACTTAAGAGCGTCGCTTTGAACCATGGCGTTCTTCGTGAAATTAAGTTCCTCCTCCGTAATTCCAGATTGCGTATATTTTTTCAACTCATTAAAAAATTCGGTGATAGTACTAGCTGTTGTATTACCTTTAAAACCGCCACTCGTGGTGAAAGGTCCTTTAAATTTAGTGCCATTAAAGCCACCCCGTGTGCCGTAAGTCCATCCCTTAATTTCGCGTAAAAGATAATTAGTCCGACTATTAAAAGCACCTGAAAAACTAAAATTCATGATGGTTGCCTTGTAAAAATCTCCCAAAGCCTCGTAAGGTAGAGCCATACAACCAATCCTTATTTCACTTTGAGCAGCATTTTTTTTATCGACAAAATAAATTTTCGTTTTCTCAACAACAGGAACCTCAGAGTCATCTGCAATTAATATCGCATTATTTGATAATTTTGAAAGAAACGGAAGAACACCAGATATCTCTTCTTGCTTTATGTCACCACTCACAGCAACCGTAATTTGGCTTCGCTTAAAACGCTCATAATAATTTTTTACATCATCCAGACTGATATTGCCGACGGTTTCTGAATTGCCGTTAGTGGGATATCCCATAGTGTGGTTCGCACCATAAAGAATTTTTCTGTAAGCCATATCGGCCATAGCTGAAGCGTTTGTTAACGACTGAGAAATGCCATCCATGTGTTTCTTTTTTTCGAGTTCAAATTCTTTAGCGTCAAATTTCGGTTCAAATAAACTTTCCTCGACAATACGCATTGTTGCTTTTAAATTTGCTTTCAGTGAATTAATGCTGATGTTGAAGTCTTCGTCGCCAGAACCAAAATAAACAGATGAACCTAGACGATTCAATTTGTTTTCTATTTCTTCGGCGCTTGTTTTCTGTGAACTTTGCTCTAACATGGCGGCCAATAACTGCGAAAGTCCGGATTTATCCTTTGGCTCATAACGGTGACCAGCTTTAAAACTGAGCAGGATATTTACTTTGGGAATTTCATTTTCACTCACTCCGATTAAGGAAATATTGTTAGCCAGTTTTTGCTGATAAAAATTTGGCACCGGAACAGCAATCGCAGGCTTCTGCAATGGCATTTGTGAACGGGGAAAATCATCTTTAGGTTCACTGTAGGTAAGATTTTTATATTCTGCACTTTCAGACTCCACTTTCCTTTCATACATTTTCCAATTATCTGCTTTTACCCTTAAATCTCCTTTTCCTTTCGGAAGGCAACTTAA
>CALMND010000068.1 GCA_937868565.1 uncultured Bacteroidota bacterium
TCCCACCCCAACAGTCACAGCCACAGCGAGCACAGCTTCGTTATGTTCTGGATCTTCGGCGACGTTAACGGGAGGAGGAGCTGTTAGTTATACATGGAGTCCTGTGGTAACGAATGGAGTTGGTTTTTTTCCAAATGCGACAGTGACATATACGGTTATTGGTACGAGCGCATTGGGTTGCACGAATACGGCAGTAGCGACGATTTCGGTAGTAACCACACCAATAGCCCCGCCCTCGATAACGCCTATATTAATATGTAATAACGGTTCAACTGCGACCTTAACGGCGAGTGGGGCAAGTAATTATACTTGGTTACCCGGTAATCAAAACACATCAGTAATAGTAGTAAGTCCGACAACCACAACAACGTATACTGTTATTAAAAGCAATGCCAACTGTTCTAATACTCAGACCATTAATTTATTGGTAAACCAATTACCACCGGTTTTCACGATAGCCAGCCCTACAAGTGTTTGTGCTTTTGGAAACTCCACTCTGTCAGGGGGAGGAGCTTTAACGTATAGTTGGGCACCATTTGGCGGTGTGGGAGCCAATGTATTGGTAACCCCGTCTGTAACGACTATATTTACAGTATCAGCCAGTGATGGCACCTGTATAAACACATCAACAGTTCAATTAGTAGCCCGTCCGAACCCCACCATTAACATTGTGGCCAGTTCATCAGTTATATGTGTGGGACAAACAGCAACAATGACGGCTAATAGCGCAACGGGTAGTTTAACCTATACCTGGACATCCCCAGCATCTAATCAATCCTCTGTAGTAGCAAGCCCACCAAGTACCACGTTGATAACGGTAGCGGGTACCAATACATTTGGTTGTACCAGCAGTGTATCCCAACCTCTGATAGTTAATCCTAATCCGGTATTAAATGTAACCACAAATAAACCTTTAGTTTGTGTTGGTTTCCCGGCCATATTAACAGTAAGCGGAGCGAATACTTACACGTGGGTAAACACCGCTACGACCAATACAACAGTGGTAAATCCGACCACCGCCACGTTTTTCTCTGTAGTAGGAACCTTTAGCAGCACAGGCTGTCAAAGCAGCGGAGGAGTGTTAGTGTCGGTTTACGACCCCACCTTTACCGTTCCCAGCTCAGCATCAACCTGTATAGGAGGTACAGTTACATTGGTAGCCAGTGGGGCTCAAACCTATACATGGAGTACAAATCAACAAGGTCCTGCTATTGCGGTATCACCAACAATATTTACAATTTATTCGGTGAATGCCACCTCTACTCCATCCAATGGAGTAAGCTGTGTGAACTCTCAAACAATAGGCGTATCCATTTATTTGAATCCGACCGTTACCGCAGTGAGCGAAAGAAGTATTATATGCAGGAACGAGTTTGTAACACTAACAGGAGGAGGAGCCTCTACCTATACCTGGACGGCGCCTTTGGTAACGTTAATAGGTACGACGGTATCTGTTAATCCTCTGTCACCAACCGTTTATTCGGTAACAGGTAAAGATATAAATGGATGTGTTGGTACAAACAGCTTGCAGGTAAAAGTGATAACCTGTACGGGAATTGGCGAACCATTACAGAATCAGGATATGATGTTTGTTTACCCGAATCCTAACAATGGATCGTTTACCATTCAGGGCGAGCGGGAAATAGAATTAAGTATAATAAACGAGTTGGGTCAAACCATCCAATCGATTAGATTAAGTGCTCAAAACAATTACAGGGCAAGTGTAATGGATATAGCCAAGGGCATTTATTTTGTAGTTGGTAAGGATGATAGTACTATAAAAACTCAAAAAATAATTGTAAGCAACTAAGTTTATAAAAATACAGTTGTAAGCCCTCAGCTAAAAACTGAGGGCTTTCTTTTTGTAGGGGGTGCGGAAATATAAAGGTTAATTTTATTTTAGGCTTCAGAAACATCCAAAACTAATTCCATTTAGGTCGTATGGAAAATAGCATTTAAACCATTCGTTTGTCCATTTTTTTTACGACTGCGATGGTTTTGGTTTTTCGCTCTCATAGGTCCTTAAAAAAGTAAAAAAAGCTACCAAAGCACTTTGCTGTTCTTTGCTGAGTTTTGCGCTGCCGTGCATCCAGGTATAAGATTCTAGAGGCATTTCGCCTCCCTTTATCATTTCAATGCACTCTTTTAATTTGTGATCTGCTTTTCTTGAAGAGTAATTGCCCCAATCCGAAAAATTAAGGTGGTGACTTCCTTCATTAATGTGGTTTTTTACCCACCAGGAAACCGGGGCGATGTTGGTGTACCAGGGATAATTAATCTGATTACTGTGACAATCGTAACAGGAATTTTTCAGAAGAGCAGTAACTTCTGGATTTGCTTTTGATAAAAGAATAAAATCCTTTTCCGGAATTAGTGCCTTAGTACTTTTATCGATTCTGAAAAATTGAAAAATAATGAGTAGGGTAATTATTCCCAGCGAAATTTTTTTAGGAGTAAAATGTTTTTTCATGTCGGATAGTTTTCAATCGTGAAGCCGAAATTTTTATTGGTACTGAGTGCTTTATCGAGATATACCAAAATTGAGTTGCCGTTTTTTGTTTCGCCCAGTACTTCAAAGCACTTTCCGTTAAAAGAACAATTCAGAATGGTCAAAAATAAATCCGCATCTGATTTGGAAGAACTTAGAGTTAGCTTATCGGGTCTTAAAAATAATTTTGATTTTACTTTTTTGGACACTTTCTTAACGAGATCTTCCTTTTTGATAATATTAAAATCTCCCAACAAACCCGCCAAGCGACTGCTTTTTGGTTGGTAATAAATATCCCATTTTTTTCCGGATTGAATAATTTTGCCATCATCTATAACTGCCAGAGTATCTGCATATTTTAAAGCTTCATCTGCCCTATGCGTGATAAGAATAACAGAAGTTCTGTTTTTCTTTACCTCATTCACCACAAAAGAAAAAAGTTTTTCGCTCAATAGTTTATCAAGATTACTAAAAGGTTCGTCTAACAATAAAACTTTGGGAATTATAGCCAACGCTCTTGCAATGGCCACACGTTGTTTTTGACCGCTGGATAAATTTCTCGCTCTGGTATTTTTAAGGTAAGAGAGCTCCAGTAATTTCAATAATTTGTCTGCGCGTTTTTGTTTGGCTTCGTTGGTGTAACCAACCAGTTTGTCAAAAATATTTTCCTCAACACTGTGATTTTCTAACACATAAAATTCCTGGCTCACTAATTTCATTTCTTCGTGACCGGGAATCAAATTATACGCAGGACCTAAAACTTTTTCTCCATCCAAGATGACTTCTCCAGCATGCAAATCCTCTAGGCCATAAATACACTTAACGAGTGTAGTTTTACCGCTACCACTCTTTCCTATAATACCTAAAATTTCGCCCTGATGAAGTTGCAGAGAAACATGTCTTACACCTTTAAAATAATTTTGATTGTTGTAGTTAAACGATATGTTGTTTACCTGTAGAATAGTTAGCGGACTAAGGTGATGTTACCCTTTAGTTTATAGGTTTTAAGGTCGTAGCCTTCTGCTTCCACTACAATAAAGTATTCTCCGCTTGAACAAGGCTCTCCTGCTGTGGTGTGGCCGTCCCAAAAACCATTTACTTTGTCCCAGCTCCCCATTAATACACCATAACGGTTAAAAACGTTAGCAGTTAATTTGGATATACCGATGGTAATGGGTTTGTAAACGTCGTTAATATCATCACCGTTAGGTGTAAAAACGTTTGGTAAAACCAGTGACGAAGTTTCTGAAAGCGTAAACGCATAACGGGAAGTGTCACTACAGCCCTTGGTACCTTTGGCAATGAGCATCACGGAGTAATTTCCCCCGGCGTTGTAATTCCGCGAAGCATTCAAAGACGAATCTTTCTGCGTGAAATTATTATCAAAAACCCAGTAGTTTTTTGTGGCGAAAGTCGAATAATTTGTCAGTATAAGTTGATTTTTTGGACTGGTGGCATCCGTGAAGGAGGCGTTAAAAGACGCCTTGGGTTGTTTTGAAATGGTAATCGTAGTAAAGGAAACGCTGATACCGGCGCTATTAGACACATTGAGATAAACCGTATATGTCTGTGTATTGGTGAAGGTTAAGCTAAGAGTGTTGGAATTAAGATGCGAATAAGATGTTAAGCCTTTTACCGAAACAACTGCCCAGGTATAGGACAAAGATGCGCCGGTAGATACTGAAGAAAATGTAATTGGTACTCCTGTACAATAAGCTGGCGTAGTGATAATAAAACTGGCCGCAGGTGGCGCAATCTGAGCATTGACGGAGAGGCCAAATAACAAAACAAATGTTAGCTTTAAAAGATTACGCATATACAAAACATCATAAATTTACTAAAAAATCCACTGTGTTTATATTGTCAGCGAAATCAGTAATAACAGGCTGTTGTGAATAACCAAAAGGTATGTAAGTCTCGCCCACAATGCACTGTAAATGCGCTTTGTTCGCCTTGATATAAGCGTTTATTTCTTCATTATCCGAATAGTACTGAAAATAAAGCGTACCAACAGGCGAGTATAGGTCAGGGCTTTCTTTTATCATCAGGAAATTATTATCCAGAAACTTATATTGCTCTAGCAAATAAATGGCGCGATGATAATCGTAATTGTTTCCGTATTTTTTATTGTTAATAACAAAACCAAAATCCAAAATGGATTCAAACAAATGATTGAACGAGTAGTTTTTAGGAACAAGAATTTTACTCACGTTGCGGCATCCCAGACCGAAATATTGAAAGATATCTTTACCCAGATTTTTAAGATCTTCGGAACTTTCTTTGCCGCTTAAAATTGCAAGAGAAGTCCTGCTTTTGCGGATCATGTTAGGATATTTTCCGAAATAATATTGCAAATGTGACGCTGTGTTGTCGCTGCCGGTAGCAATTATGGCGTCAAAATTGGCAAGCTTGCCATCTGCAAATAAAATACTCTCTTCGAATTGCGGTTCGTAATGTACCAGTAATTTCAGAAAAAAGGGTAACAGGATCGTGTCGTCGCTGGAGAGTTTAATGAGAGCCTTGTGTCCGCTTAACAACACGCAAAGCAAGTCGTGAAAGCAAACCATGGGTACGTTACCAGCGCAAATAATAGCAATGGTTTTGGGCTTTACGTCTTTAATCTGAAGACAAAATGATCTTAAATCTTCTTCACTCAGAAAAATACCAATGTTAAATAAAGCATCCTTAACAAATTTTGGAATAAACCAGTTATTGTAAATTCCGGCGGTTTCGATAAGAGTGTCAAGACCTTGGTGTAATTTGGTTTCGGAGGATAGGTGGGTACCGTCGAAATGCCGCTTTATAAACAAACCCATCTGCGAAAATGCCCTAATTCTTTGTTCTAAAGTCATATTTTGCTTGTATATTTGCAGACTATTTTAAGAAACAAAACTACGTAAAAAAATGGCAATTAAAATAACCGATGAGTGTATTAATTGCGGCGCTTGCGAACCCGAGTGCCCTAATAATGCGATATATGAAGGCGGAGCTGAATGGCGTTTTTCAGATGGAACAGGGGTGAAGGGGAATTTTAAGGGTTTGAGTACCGGAACTGAGGTTGGCGCGGAGGATCCACAAATCCCCGGTAGCATGGATGTGTACTATATAGTAACAGATAAATGCACGGAGTGTGTTGGTTTTCATGATGAACCGCAATGTGCCGCTGTTTGTCCCGTTGATTGTTGCGTGAAGGATGAGGACCATGTTGAAACTGAAGAACAGTTGTTGGCCAAAAAAACGTCGTTGCATTTGTAAACATACTTGAGTAACCAAACCAAATCAACTACAATAACGATAACTTTTGCTAACTACACATTTGTATGTTTTTTTATTTAGGTTTTGTACGTTATAAATAACATATTTAAAGGCGCTGATCAGGATATTTGAACAAGTACATGATTATTTTAATTTGAGTTATTGATGTATTCCATAACGGTTTCAGGGTTGGTTTCAATTAACGCCAGATATGACTCAAAGATTAACTCGAGGTTCTGATCTCCTTATTAGAAACAGTTCGAATTAAATATGGGAACGACCTTTAATTTTTTTTTCTGAAAGGGCATTTATAAATTTCATTTCATGGCTCGTAGTTAATCAAATATCGAAAAAATCCACTAGTTCCTGTCTCTCCCGAAACCTGAAACTTGTTCAAGTTTCTTAATACCTTAGTCACTTCTTCTAATTCGTTTTT
>CALMND010000069.1 GCA_937868565.1 uncultured Bacteroidota bacterium
CAAGCTTCTGACTATTATAAGATTGCAATAACAAAAAACAAATTAGATGTAGACTATTGCCATTATCAAAAAGCATTGTGCGACGGATTAAACAAAAATTATAATGAAAAAATAAGAGAACTTAAAACAATAGAAATTAATTATCCCGGCTCCAACTACCTTAGCGCGTCGCTTAATGAAATTGCCGACACTTACTATAAAAATCTGAAAGAAGAAGACAACGCCATCGCTTACTATGAAAAAATTCTAAAAAATTACCCTTCCTCATCGTTTGCTAATAATTGTTACGCGCAACTTGGAAACATTTACTATGGTCGCAAGCAAGACGACAAGGCATTTGAATATTACGACCGGTTTGTTAAAAATAATAGTAAGAGCGACGAAGCCAAAGATGTTCTGGAAGCCATCAAAAAAATACTAGAAGCGAAGGGCAACGTAGATGAAATGGAAAAATACTTCCAGTCTGTGGGCAATCCACTGTCTGAAAATCAAATTGAAAAAGCAACGTATGCAGCTGCTTACGAAGCTTTTTATACTCAAAAGAACTGTGATCAGGCAATTCCAAAATGGGAAATGTACATCGCAAAATTTCCAAATGGTAAGTATATCACTGAAGCCCAGTTTAATCTTGCCGAATGCGCATACAGTAAAGGCTCATTTGACAAAGCTGTTCTTGGGTATAAGTACATTATTGCCAAACCAAGAAGTATTTATAGCGAAGTTTCCCTTACAAAAACCTCCTATTTATACTTCAAAGACAAAAAATATCAGGAAGCACTCCCTCTGTTTCAACAATTACAAACAATTGCCGAAACCCCTTCAAATAAAAGCGCCGGAAAATTTGGCGCGATGCGATGCGCCTTTTTCCTCAATCAGTTTGATGTAGCTCTCACAGAATGTAATAAAGTACTAAATACTGAGAAGCTCACGCCACAGCAAACTAGTGAAGCAAAGTACATTAATGCGAGGTCGTTATACGAAACCAACAGGCTGGATGATGCCATGCTCGAGTTCAAGGCCTTGACAAAAACATCGAAGAATCTTACAGGAGCCGAAGCTTATTACTACATTGCCAAAATCCAATTTAAAAAACAAGAATACAAAGAAGTAGAAAAAACCATTAACAAACTCGTGAGTTACGAATATAGTAATGATGATTGGAATAACCGTGGTATGCTTTTATTAGCCGATTCCTATATGGCAAAGAAAGACGATGCAGATGCAGAAGTTATTTTGAACACAATAATTGATAGTAAGCCAAAGCAGGAGTTTATTGACGAGGCCAACAAGCGTTTAGATGAATTAAAATCCAAACAAAATCTGCGCCCGGCCGCCCCTTCCAATAATTCAGAAACTTCTAACGAAATGAAAATAGAATTTAATCAAACAAAGAGAGACAGCACCCTGCTAAACAATCTTTTATTAGAAACTGAAAATCAAAATTTAACGCCTTCAACAGGCACCGTTACTGAGCAGCCCAAGTAAAATGAAGTCAGAGACCAAATATCACACTCCGCAACTTAAATCTGAAGTCCAGTACAAAGTATACGACGAACGAAAACTACGCTGGATATTATCTATTCTACTCTTTCTTGGTTATATAGCAGTAACACTTGCACAAACTGAATTAAATGACATTAACTATGGAGTTAAAAGTGATTTTGAGCCCACTATAAAAGACGCCATTAAGTTTTCCGACTTGCCTGAAATAAAGGACAGCGTAAAACGTATGGATAATCTTAAATACGGAATTACCAGTACTCCCCTCTTCCCGAAATATCAAGTGCAGACTATTGACGCTGCAAAGTTGCAAAACGAGTCACTACCTAAATTATATCAATCCTTACTCAAGGTTGGCTATGGCCCATTTTACAATATGCCGTACGGCGAATTTTGGCTTGGAAGTAACCGCGGGCGCGACAACAGTTACGGCGCACACTTGAAACACTTTTCTAGTACCACCCATTTAAGAGACGTGGGATACGGCGGTTTTAGTGATAACGCGATAAATGTATTTGGGAAAAAATTTTACAAAAAACACACTTTAAATGCTGATTTTAATTACGAAAGAAATGTGGTGCATTACTACGGTTACGACACCACTTTAAATAAACTCAACGATAAAAAATATACCCGGCAACGATACCAATTACTCGAACCAAAATTGCAATTATTGAGCCATTATACGGATAGTACACATGTGAACCATAACATACAATTGAGCTATTACAATTTGCAGAACCTTCACCGCGAAACCGAAAACAATATAAAGCTCAATGCAACGGGTAATTTATTCGTCAACAAAGAAAAACTCAACATTAATTTTCTCACAGATTTTTACAACCATAAACAAAGTAATGATACGCTGAACAACCTCATAATGAGCATCAATCCGTCATTTGAAGCCAATGGAAACAAATGGCATGCGGATATTGGTTTAACTGGAACAATAGATAATTTTATTAAAACCCGCTTCTATTTTTATCCTCAACTAAATCTGCATTACGATGTATATGAGAACATGATTATTCCTTATGTGGGAGCGAACGGAGGATTAATAAAAAATAGCCTGCGAAGTTTGAGTAAGGAAAATCCCTTCGTAGACACAACGATCCATTACGCCAACACAAATAACAAAATAAGCCTTTTCGGCGGATTAAGGGGTCATTTAAGCAGCAACACCTCCTACGACGGTAAAGTCAGTTATTCCCAATACGATAGCCTTTATTTCTATTCAATAGATTATAGCGGTGCTAATCAAATCTACAACAGGTTTAATGTCTTATATGATAATGCCAGTTTGGTTAATGTGAGCGGTCAGTTAAAACATCAGTTAAAAGAGAAACTTAACTTAATTGCTAAAGGAAACTACTACCTTTACAAAACCAAAAATTTAACTCGTGCTTATCACAAACCAGATTTCGATTTAACTTTTTCGGGAATTTATAACCTCCAAAGTAAAATAATTGTACGTGCAGATTTATTTATTTTAGGTTCACAATGGGCTTATACACAAGTTACGGACAATGGGGTCAGCAATTTAAAACCAAAACAAATTAAGGGCTGGGCAGATTTGAATCTGGAAGGAGAATACCGTTACAGCAAGATGTTAAGCTTTTTTGCGAGATTTAACAACATCGCCGGGCAACGTTACTACCGATGGGAGCGTTATCCCAGCCAGCGTTTCAACTTTATGCTGGGCGTAACTTTCGTTCCATTTTAATCGTAAAACAAATTCTTTCAATTTTCCCGCTTACGTTTAGAATAAAAATTACTAAACAGTCAGTAATCACTTCCGCGCAGCTTATTTCCCCGCCTGTCTTAGCCACGTTAAATCATTTATTTGTAAGTAAGCTCTTCTTATCCTAAATTTGTTAGAACATGGCTCGATTAAACGTTTTAAAAACATATAAAATATACTCCGGCGGGCAATTTCCCCGCACCGAAAGTGGACGCTTTTACGAATTGAAGAATAAAAAGCAAGAAACGATTGCCAACGTCTGTTTGTCTTCCAGAAAAGATTTCAGGAACGCGGTAGCTGCGGCCAGATCAGCTTTTGGAAACTGGAGTGGCCGAAGTGCTTCTAATCGTGGACAGATACTCTACCGCATTGCCGAAATGCTAGAAAGCAGAAAAACACAGTTCATAGAAGAATTAATGTTGCAGGGAATTTCGTCCAAGGTGGCTTCGGAAGAGATTTTACAGAGCATTGACAGACTGGTTTATTACGCAGGATGGTGTGATAAATACCAGCAACTATTTAGTTCTGTTAATCCTGTAGCTTCTCCGCATTTCAATTTTTCCCTTCCGGAACCAACCGGTGTGGTTACCATTATTGCCTCCGAAACCTCGCCGCTCCTGGGATTAGTAAGTGCAATAGGACCCGTTATTACTGGTGGAAACACCTGTGTTGTTTTAGCTTCAGAAAAAATGCCTCTATCTGCCATTACCTTTGCAGAAGTTCTTGCTACCTCAGACTTACCTGGTGGAGTCGTAAATGTTCTCACCGGAACAAGTAAAGAATTACATAGTCATTTTTCGAGTCACATGGATGTGAATGCAATAATATACTGTCGTAACAATAAGGAAGAAAGGAAAACAATTGAAGAGAATTGTTCCCTTAACATAAAGCGCTTTTTTAATTGGAGTAGAAACTGGACTAAATCCGAAAATCAAAACCCCTATTTGATTTTGGATTTGCAGGAAATTAAAACCACTTGGCACCCAGTTGAAAAAATTGGTATCGGAGGTGCTAATTACTGACTGACGACTAAGATTTGGCATATCAAAGCTCACTGCTCTTGTTCGGCAAAATTTTTAGAATTGAAGACCAAGAAAAAAATAATAGCTGGTGCTTCATGGAATGCAACTAATGGCAATGATAAAATGACAGAACCATATATGATATATATGTCTGCGCTATGATGAACCCAAACATCTGCTAAATCTGCACTCCGAGCCCCTGAACACTTAATAAAGATATTTCGAGAAATTAACCATAGCTGCAACAGTGAAACACCAATGAAACAGACATTTTTGCTCATAACATTTTCTCTCTTTGCAGCTGCTTGCCACACAAACGAGAAACAGACAGACAACAATGCTTCGTCATATCAAAAAGCAGACATCAAATCAATTATTAATGGTAATTGGTATGAACCCATTTATATTAACGACATCCAAAAAGCAAAATCACCCTTTCAATCTCAAAAATCGTTGGCTACAATGGTTGAAATAAATATTGATATCTCAAAAGCAATCGGCGACACACTTGAAGTTGCTACTAAACCAATAATTGTTTTTCTTGTCTTGAAACACATACCACAAATGGTCTCCAAGTTTTTGCACTGTGTCACCAACTGATATTGTTTCGATTAAGGTAGTATTCTCAGTTTTTGATGCATTTCCATTTCGTCCATTGCAAGAAGTAAATCCTGTTAATGCGATAAAAAGTAAAAACAGGTTTAATTTGTTTTTTATTAATTTCATTTTTTATATGGCTTAGTATTTAAAATATATGTCTATGTAATTCTTAAACTTTTATCCAATTATAATTTTCATTTAAAAAATAAAATACATTACCTATTGCATGAGCTATAATAATTGGCCATAGTTTTTTTTGGCTTGTGTAATAAAGTCCAAAAATTAACGCCAAAATAAATATACTTGGTAAATTTTGCCAACCTTGATAAGTATGATATGATAACCTTATAATAGAACTTATTAAAATAATTAACGTAAGGTGAAGTTTTTCAAATCGTTTAAAAAGATAACCAATTAGAAGTAATTCTTCAAAGAATGAATTTACAATTACAATGAGTGCAATGCTAAAAAAGTTTGATTGTATGGAAATACTGGAATCATTAATGGATATTTGGTCAAATAGGTTTAATGAATCTATTAAATTATTTAATAATATTCCTGAAGATACCCGAATAAAAGCCAATAAAAAACCAATTCCAAGCATTATTGGTCTAAAGTCAAGATTAAAGTCTTGAAGTGTCCATCGTCTATATCTTAAAAAATAAGCTATTATAAATAATACAATAACATCATATATAACTATAAAAATGAAGTCAAAGCTATTGTAGGTTTGAGTTTTGGCAACTATAGAATTCGTAAAAAAAGCAGTTCGTGTAGAAGAATAAATGAATAATCCGAATCCAAGTAAAAGCACAAAAATCACTTCGAGTATTATATTTATTCGAATCAAAAATGTTTGAATGTTTTTTTTCAGAATGGCCATAGTACAATTTCGCTGCAAACAAATATGGTTTTCAATATAATTAGTTTGTTTTTATTTTTCGGGTGTCATAGAGTTGCCACTAACGTCAGCCTCCCGCATAAGCGGGACAGGTTGTGAAAAATGCACCTTATTCACAATTTGTCGTCATAAAGTTTTATATAAAAATAAGAAATAAAATCAGAGCTCCTGTACCTTTACAAAAAGAAAACACATGCAGCATATTACACCTAAAAGCCGCCAGCAGTATGAGTTTGTAAGCCTTGATGATTTTATCGAACAAAACCATGCAGTGCGTTTTATGGACGCATTTGTTGAAAAACCGGAATTAAACAAACGGGGCTTTAAACTAAATAAATTAGAATCTGAAGGACGACCTGTTCTAGCCCCTTATAAATCGGACACGGTTTGACAAAGTTCGGTTATTTTATTT
>CALMND010000070.1 GCA_937868565.1 uncultured Bacteroidota bacterium
CCCTTGGCCCAAATTTCTTCCACTTTCGATTTTAAGGTTCCGTAATGGGTTCCAGCATACACTTCTTCCCATTCTAAAAACTCGTTATTTGCAACCTTCTTTTTAAATTCTTCAACCGACAAATAATAGTAGTCCTTTCCATTTTCTTCAATTCCTCGTTTTGGCCTACTTGTCGCTGAGATTGAAAACTCTATGTGTTGCGGAAAAGTCTTTAAAATATGACGCACCAGGGTAGTTTTACCCGAACCCGAGGGGGCAGAAAAAATGATTAGTTTCCCACTGTGCATGCACAAATATAACAAATAAAGCCCTTTGTACCCTCCAATCAAACTAGTACCAAGCCATTAGTAAATAAAAGTGGTGTATTCCTTTGCTTTAGCGTATTTTTGTAACGCAAAAAACAGCAATGCTTCTCATCCGTAATACAATATTCCAGTGTTTCGAAACAAAAAAAAGAACTTTTCATTCGCCGGAAAAATTCTTTATTATGCTCCTCATCTTATTTTCCCTTTCCTTAAGGGCACAATTCCCAGGAGGAGGCGGTGGAAGCAATCCAGGCATGATGAAAGCCATGAAAGATATCAAAGGGCGTGTTTACGGAAAAATCATCGATGCCAAAACCAAAAAACCAGTTGAATACGCTTCAGTTGTTGTATTATGGTACAATAAGGACAGTCTTTTAGGAGGCTCACTCACCAAACAAAATGGGGAATTTAATATAGAGAATCTTCCACCAATTGGCACATTCAGATTCAGGGCCACGCAAATTGGTTACAAATCCTTTGATACAAAAATTTACATTCAAATACCAAATAAACTGGAGCAGGATTTGGGCGACATTCGTTTTGAGCTCGACGAAAAACTACTAAAAGAAGTAGAAGTTACGGCCGAAAAAAATACTGTCGTCATGTCCATTGATAAGAGAATTTACAATGTGGATAAGGATATTTCAGTAAAAGGCGGTACTGCGGTAGACGTTATGAAAAATGTGCCTGGGGTTACAGTAGACGCTGATGGTAATGCGCAACTCAGAAATCAAAGTCCTACCATCTTTGTTGATGGTAGGCCATCCAATCTCACTTTACAACAGATTCCCGCCGACCAAATTGATCGCATTGAAGTTATCACCAACCCATCCGTTAAATATGACGCCAATACAACAGGTGGAATATTAAATATTGTTATGAAAAAAAATCAAAAACCGGGATATAATGGAATGGTTATGACCTATGTTGGAACTGGTGACAGATACGGGGGAATGGCCAATATAAATTTAAAAGAAAGTAAATGGAATCTTTCCGGCATGTATTCCTATAATCAATCCATTAACGCTACGCTTGGCTATACTAAACGCAAGCAATTAGATAGTCTCAAAAACGCTTCTGGGTATTTTAATCAAGAAAATAAAACCTGGATGCGTAATATTTTTAATTTTGGAAAATTTGGGGTTGATTATGGTATTAATAATCGCACTACCCTTTCCTTAAATCAAATGATTATGGCCGGGCAATTTAAAACACTGGATAATCAAAACTTTGCAATACTTGACAAAAACTCCGTTGAATTGATTGACGGTTTGAGAGTTAATAATCAACATGCCGCCTTTCAAAACTACAATACCCAACTTCTCTTCAAAAAGTCCTATCCTAAGCCAGGCAAAGAGTTAACAACCGACTTAAATTACAATCATACCAATTCCAATAATGGTTATTTGTTTACCACTTATTTCCCTAACACAACAACCATTGCCATACCGGCAAGCTATCAAAAAAATATTGGTATCAGCAATGCCAACCAGTTTGTACTTCAGGTAGATTACACCAATCCCATAAGTGATACAAGAAAGTTTGAAGCGGGTATGAAATCCTTTTATAAAACTTCTATGAGTGCCAACAATACTTCAAAAGCTATTAATACAGAAGACAGTTATGCGAAAGACAGCATCATGAGTAACCGTTATGTGATTGATGATGTAATAAACGCAGCTTACATAAATTACAATGACAAAACTCTTTGGGATATTTCCTATCAGGCCGGCTTGCGCTTTGAACAATCGTATTATAAGGGAAATATCACAGATAAAAAACAATCATTCTCATACAATTATCCCAATAAGCCTGATGATATCCTGAAATCTCTTTTCCCCGGAATTTATCTTTCTAAGAAGTTTAAAAAAAATCAGGAGCTACAACTAAACTTCAGCAGAAAAATTAATCGTCCCAATTTTTTTCAGCTGATGCCTTTTGTGATGTTTGCCGATAGACAAAACTATCGAATAGGCAATCCACAATTAAAACCCGAATTTAAAAATATAGCCGAAATAAATTACAACAAAACCTTTACCAAAGGAAGTTATCTTGGCTCGGGTTATTTTCGTTATGAAGAGCAACCTATTACCGATGTGGCTTACCCAGACGTAGCAGATCCAACCGTATTGGTTAACACGACCGTAAATGGCAGAAACAGCATCCGTTATGGCATGGAGCACACCTACAAATACACTTTTTTCAAAAATCTGGATATGACCTTGAATCTTAACGCGTTTTATATATTTATTAAAGGGCTCGTGGTTCCCACGGAACCCGAAGTTACAGCAAAAGGTTACGCATTTAACTCTAAGGGTACTTTATCGTATCGCTTTCCGAAGCAACTTACTCTGCAAATTAATGGTAATTACGAATCTCCAAAAATTTTGTTGCTCGGCGCCACGAATCCTATCTACTCTATGGATATTTCTTTAAACAAAATGATCGGGACTAAATGGATACTAAATGCAAATTTAAGTGACATTTTTAATACCCGCCGGATGGGCGCGCACTATGAAACGCCTTATTATATCCAAGACCTCTCAAGAAGAAGGGAGGCGCGCTACGTGCGTTTCACAGTGACCTATTTGTTCGGCAAAATGGACGCCTCTATTTTTAAACGCGGAAAACAATTAAGGGGCCTTGGAGATAATCAAGGTAACCAAGACGGATTGGATTTTGGAAAATAAATGATACATACCATTAATATAGAAGGAATAAAACTGTATGCGTTCCATGGATGTTTGGAAGAGGAAGCAAAAATTGGCGGGAATTATCAGGTGGATGTTTACTTAGAGACAAATTTTTCTGAAGCCGCCAAAAACGATGATCTAACCAAGACCATTGATTATTGTGCAGTTTACGAGATTTGTAAATCCGAAATGAGCATCAGAAGTAAATTAATTGAACAAGTGGGCGAACGAATTTTTTCAAAATTAAGAACGCAATTTCCGACCATCATTAAATTACATGTCAGAATTACAAAATTCAAACCACCCATACATGGAGATGTGGAGAAAGTAAGTA
Organism: uncultured Bacteroidota bacterium; assembly: GCA_937868565.1. Lineage (GTDB taxonomy): Bacteria > Bacteroidota > Bacteroidia > B-17B0 > Aurantibacillaceae > Aurantibacillus. Next base: position 3,333 of record CALMND010000070.1, read on the forward strand.
TAGAAATAAAGGATTAACAAAAAATTTAGTAGCATGAGACCAAACTTACTTGCAAGTTCTGAAATAGCGCAAAGGATGAAATCACTAGAGGGCTGGCAATTAATTGATTCGACACTTCAAAAAAAATTTGAATTTAAGAACTTTAAGTCCGCATTCTCTTTTATGACCCGCATTGCCTTTGAAGCCGAAAAATTGAACCACCATCCCGACTGGGGTAACGTTTATAATAGAGTTTCGATTTCATTGTCCACCCACGATGTCGGGGGTATTACAGAATTGGATTTTGAACTCGCAGGAACAATAACTAAAATTTTTAAGAATGGATTTTGATAATACAGCGCGCACTGAACTAACGGAGTTGGGTGAATTTGGTTTAATAAAACATTTGACCCAACACATTGAACTGTACAATGAAACTACTGTGAAAGGTGTT
>CALMND010000071.1 GCA_937868565.1 uncultured Bacteroidota bacterium
AGGCATTTTCGTTTTGATTCTCCATTTTTAATTTTTTTGTAAAGTTAAGGTCAGGTTTTTTTTTTTTTATTAACCATTAGGCCAAATCAAGCCTAATATCGGCGAACGGTGGTCTGGAAGCGGTGAATCACCTTTTGCCTTAACAGGTTCAATAATTAAGCCAAAATAAACAAAAAACGACTCATTTGTGAGGTTTTATCGCGCCAAGAGACCAGTATTCCTCCTTAAAAATTGCTTTTTTTACTACATTAGCCGTTGATTTTGAAGGTTGGGCTCAACATATTTTTCTTACTTACGGTATACGCGAAATTACTTGTTTCACAACCCGTGGTGTTTAAAAATCATGATAAGTGGGGTATTGAGGAAAATAATCAGATTATTATTCCGAATGTGTATGATTCCATTTTTAATTTCGACGAGGAAGGCAAAATATGTTTAGCATGCTTTAAAACAAAAGTTGCTTCACCAAGCAAACTCATTAAAGTAGTTAACACCGTTATGAAATGCCGCTACTTAAACAAAAAGAACGAAAAATTATTTATAAAAATTGCCGAGGGTGACACCTGTTCGGTATTCGGTTTGAGTAAACATAGTGTAAGACAGTTTAATGAAAATAATAACTCGTTTGTTGTTATGGCAAAAGGAAAAAAATATTTGGTTGATAAAAATTTCAAACAATTGACGTTTAAGGGCTATCACAATGTCTGGCAGAGTCTCGACCCGTATTTTTATCATGTACAGATAGAGGATTCAGATGAAATGATATATGCAGGATTAATAAACACCCTGGAAACTGAAATTATCCCACATAAATATTCTGCAGTTAAGATAAACCCGGTTGATTCTTTGATTATGGGTTGCAGAGCTGGCATTCCGGGTGGCACAGACGATGATGTGTTTGATTATTCAGGCAAAAAAGTTTTAAATCACCATCGACATGTGGAGTTAGCAACAAAAAAATTCATCATAGAAAAAATATATGAACCAAAAGAACATTATACTATTTATAATATAGAAACTAAAGAAGAAAAACCTCTTAAGGCGGACGAGGTTCATTTTTTTGAACAAGATCAAATTTTAATTCGAATTAAGAGTGAATGGTTTGTGTATGACCTGCATACTAATATTAAAAAAGAAAAACAGTATTAATTATGGAACCTATTCGCGTGGCTATTAACGGTTTTGGAAGAATTGGCAGGGTTTTCCTGCGCAATTGTATTAATGAAAACAATATGGAGGTTGTAGCCATAAACGATGTCGCAGATACAAATACTCTCGCACACCTTCTCAAATACGATTCTGTTCACCGGGCATTTCCAGGTACTATTAAAGTTGAGGGTAACAATATAATCGTTAATGGAAAAATGATTAAAGTTGTTTCTTCTAAAGACCCATCCCTGCTACCTTGGAAAGAAAGCAAAATCGATATTGTGATTGAAAGTACCGGGCATTTTTTGGATACGGCAAGCGCTAACCTGCACCTAAATGCCGGAGCTAAAAAAGTAATTCTTTCTGCACCAGCCAAAGACGACAAAATTAAATCTATCGTACTGGGCGTAAACGATCACTTGCTCGACAAAAATGACACAATTGTTTCTAATGCTAGTTGCACAACAAATTGTGCCGCACCTATGTTGAAGGTGCTTGAGCAGTTTGGCATTGAGGAGGCTTACATTACAACCGTTCATTCTTACACGAACGACCAACGGATTCATGACGCGCCACATAAAGACTTGAGAAGAGCCAGGGCTGCTGCTCTCAGTATTATTCCAACGTCAACCGGTGCGGCAAAGGCCATCACCAAAATATTTCCGCATCTGGATGGAAAAATTGGGGGCTGCGGCATGCGTGTACCCGTACCCGATGGTTCATTAACAGATATTACCTGTGTGCTTACAAAAATTCCAACGGTAAAAGACATAAATCGGGCATTTAAAACGGCATCCGAAACGCACTTAAAAGGGATTCTAGAATATACGGAAGATCCTATTGTTGGTATTGATGTTATTGGTAATCCACACAGCGCTTTATTTGATGCTGAGTTTACAAGTATTGTCGGAAATCTGGTAAAAATTATTGGTTGGTATGATAATGAATGGGGGTATAGCAATCGTCTTGTTGACCTTGTCTTGAAAATGGGGAAATAAAAATCCCTCTTTCTTCCGGTTCGTTCATGATAAATAAAATCTTTAAAATTGTCGTGTTGTTTGGCGTTGAACTTAAAAAATCGCGTACAAATTTTATTTCCAGCACCAAAATAATTAAGTTAGCAAACGAAATTATAAAACAAAAAAAATCACGAATGAAAAAATTAATTTATGCAACCGTTTTTTTCGCTTGTATTGCCGGTTTAAACGCACAACAAAGCACCCCGCTCACATACGAGTACAAAATGTTTTCTACCATCGAATCGGTAGTGGCCGGAGGACTCGGGAGATCTAGAGTAATTTCTACCGACAAAAATTCTCAAATGCAGGAAAAAGATTTAGAGAATCTGTTTAGTTTGATAGGGATCAATTTTAAAAATATTCAAAACAATGACCAAATTATTACCTCAAAAATAAATGAATATGCCAAAGATGGTTGGATGCTTGACCAGGTAGTAAATGGGGTGTATGGCCCGGAAAACGGTACTGGAATTTTCCTCACGCGTTACATTTTTAAAAAACAGGTTACGCCCTAGTTTCACAATTACCAACCAGCTATATCGCCTAATGCAAATTTACTTTTTGATTCGCCCAATCAGACAACTTCCATAGCTCTTTAGTTGTAAAATAAGGCCGTTTTCATCTGTTGCTTCAGGATACCCAAGATTATGTAATTTTTTGATAATATCTTTCCGAGTGATTTCACCCCCGTAATTTACCGTAACAGAATCTTCTTCATGATTTACATCAACAGTTTCCACTCCTTTCATTTCCAAAATTTTGCATTTTATAGTTTTTTCACAGCCGCCACATTTTAAGTTCGCCACCAAGATCTTTTCAGTTTTCATGTTTTAATAATTATAACAAAGTTACCCATTGCCCACCGCAGCGGGTTAACAGAAGTCTATTAATAAAGTGATTTAAGTCAGCGTGCTTTTGCTATTATTTTAAAACTTGTAAATTAAATATTCCATTTTTGGCGGCTGTTTATCTTCATCTCAAACCTTGCTTTATAAGTTCCTTGTATTAATGGGCTCGCACATGCTGACTGTCAGCCATCAATCATAAAGTCGCGACTTGGATTTTAGATTAAAATATTACGCTAATAGGGCTCTATTCTACCTCAATATCTTAATTGTAAAAAGTTTCGAGCCCTAGTTAATTTTACAGGTATAAGTCTTCTTCCCTTCATTAACGATCGTGATCGTATAAATTCCGGGCACGACATTGGTAGAACTGTTATTAGTACTTTCTTCAGATATTGGAAAACAAACCCGACGCATATCGTGTTTACTCACTTTTTTGTACTCAGTTTTTTTGTTGTTAATGGTGTAAATAGGTTGGCTAATTGTGGTATCGGTTCCGGGTAAAAGTACCGGAATACCTGCCGTCTGGGTTCTGGAAGTATTAGTTCCGTCTGTGACAATCTTACAATCGCAGGTTCTGTCTTTCTTACAGGATGTAAAAACGATACTGCAAAGTAAAACAGACAAAAGAAAATTTTTCATATGCCTTAAGTTTTATTTTTTTTGTTATTATATGGAATAAACCTCATTGTATCATCTATATTTTCTTTTTTAATAGTGATAATTACCGCATGCTAAGGATTTAACTCCCTTAAAACTACGAATTTAATGTGTATACAAGAAATTCATACAAAAAAGCATCTAGGGAATTAGAAGGTAACAAATATTAGCTTTTTTACACACCTTAAGTAGTTCAACATTAGTTTTGAGTCTTTGAATGGGCGAAATATAACTAATGTTAGCGCCACTGTCTTAAAACTCAAAAGTAATCTGCCCATCTCCTTCCAAAAAATTTTGGGCATTGTCCTTGTTCAGTTTTTCCATGGCTCTTCTGTGCAGCTCCATCGGTGACAATCCGGTTTTTTCGTCATCGCTCTTAGCTAAAAATTTACGGGCCATCTTAATTTCCTCAGGTTCCCGCAAATTAATTTCCTTTACTTTATAGGTTGTAAGTTTTTTTCCTTTGGCCTTCATATTTACAGTAGGACTATAGTCCACCATATTCAGTACTTCTTCTGGAATTTCAACACCTTTTTCTTTTGCAAACTTTACTTCCACCACTGGATTTATTTGCGCCGTTAATAACTCAATGCGCGATTGCTCATGCTCTGTAATAATGAGTGTTTTGTTTGTTACCACTTCAGGCGCAAAGCGTTTGGTAAAGTAAGATTTACTTTGTCCATCGTAATAGATACAGGTAATGATTTGATTGGGATAAAACTTTTCAATCATTAAAATGTCTTCATCAAAATGATTGAGGATATCGTAAGTATATAATTTGTAATGTCCGCTGGATGTAATGGTTAAAATTTTATCTTCTCCACTAAACTTACCCAAATAGGTTCCCTTTTCTTCTTTAATCAACCTATGAGTTCCTTCGTCAAACCAATAGTCCTCCCCTTCAAGAGTAGAAGCTCCTTTTTCTTTTAACGTAACTTTATTGATAGTGTATTTCGTAACAATGTTGCCCACCGCACTTCTTGCTTTCACTTCCATTTCAGCAAAATCAATATCCAATTGCAATTTTCTTAAACCAGGAACCGCTCTTAAGTGTACGATTACTTTTTCGCTTTCTCCATTTGGATTAACGGTGAACCAATACACATTCGAACCTGGTGTACCTTTACCTAAATCGTATTCTTTCTCGCGTGTAACACCTGTGACGTTGAAGCGCTTCATAAAAATAATGCCCTTGGGTCCATCACGGTATATCATGTTGTAAGTTGTGCGCTCGTCGTTCTTTTTGAACACGGCCACATGAATAATGTCTTTACCCACAAAAACTTTATCCGCTACTTTAAACACTTTCATTTTGCCTTCCTTTGTAAAAGCAATAATGTCATCTATGTCCGAACAGTCGCAAATGAATTCATCTTTCTTTAATGCTGTTCCAACAAATCCTTCTTCTCTGTTCACGTACAACTTTTCGTTGGCCATAACAACCTGTGTCGCGACAATGGTTTCTAACTGTTTAGTTTCTGTTTTACGTTCTTTACCTGTGCCGTATTTTTTCTTAAGATTTTTGAAGTATTCCACGGCGTAATCTACCAAATTAGCCAGATGATTTTTAACGCTTGCAATTTTCTCATCTAGTTCTTTCATCAACTCCTCGGCCTTTATACTGTCGAAACGAGTAATACGTATCATAGGAATTTGGGTGAGTTTCTGAAGGTCTTCATCATTAATGGCGCGAATGAGTTTTTTTCGGTGCGGCTTAAATTGCTCGTATAAATACTCAAATAAAGTTTCTTTGTAATCGGAAGAGCGTCGTGTAGGGAAAGAGTTTCTTTGTTGGAATATTTCTTAAAGTCGATATACATTTCTTCCTTAATGAATATTTTTTCTAAAGAAGCGAAATGCCATTTTTCTTCCAACTCACTTTGTTCAATTTCCAGCTCCCGCTTTAATAACTGAAGTGTTTGCTGAGTGGAGATTTTAAGTATTTCACTTACTCCTAAAAACTTGGGTGTTTCGTTTTCAATCACACAAGAATTTGGAGAAATGCTCATCTCACAATTCGTAAAGGCGTATAAAGCGTCGATGGTTTTGTCAGTTGAAATACCGGGTTGAAGATGGATTAATATTTCAACATTTTCGGAGGTATTGTCCTCTACCTTTTTTATTTTTATTTTTCCCTTATCGTTTGCGGCGATAATGGAATCAATAAGCGAACTGGTTGTTGTGCCAAAAGGTATTTCAGAAATAATAAGTGTCTTTGCATTTAGTTCTTTAATTCTGGCGCGTATTTTTATTTTCCCACCTCTGATGCCATCTCTGTATTCACTAAAGTCTGCAATTCCTGCGGTTGCAAAATCAGGAAAGATGACGGCTTTTTTCCCTCTCAAAATTTGAATAGACGCATCTATGAGTTCATTAAAATTATGTGGTAATATTTTACAAGCCAAACCTACCGCAATTCCTTCTACACCGTGCGCCAATAACAATGGGAATTTTACGGGAAGCGTTATAGGTTCTTTGTTTCGGCCATCGTAACTTAATCCCCAATTGGTAGTTTTGGGATTAAAAATTACTTCGAGTCCAAATTTAGATAAACGGGCTTCGATATAACGCGGAGCCGCTGCACTATCACCGGTTAGGACGTTCCCCCAGTTTCCTTGGCAATCTATCAGAAGATCTTTTTGTCCGATGGCCACCAAGGCGTCGCCAATACTGGCGTCCCCATGCGGGTGGTATTTCATAGTGTTACCAATTAGATTGGCAACCTTATTATAACGTCCGTCTTCCAACTCCCACATGCTGTGTAAAATCCTGCGTTGAACCGGCTTTAAACCGTCTTCCATGGCTGGCACCGCACGCTCTAAAATAACGTAAGAGGCATAATCAATGAACCAGTTTTTAAACATGCCACTTACATGGGTTATTTTATCCACTTCATGGTGATTCTCGTGATCCGCTCCTTCAAAAATATCGCTCATGGTTTCTACAAAAATTTAAAATGCAAATATAAGACTAGCAAGTCAAAAATAATCGGTTTAAGAAAAGCGTAAGGAACAAAATCTACAGGAGATATTCACAAATCCGGTCTAATAAACCAAAATTTTCCTTTTTAGAAAGAAAAGAGCCTCTGCAAGTTTTGAATTTAGCTTTGGACTGGAGTAGGCGTTTAAACCTGCCTTTTCGAGATTATTGGCATATCCGTAAACGTCGTTTACTTGTGCCTTGTATATCACCGTGCTACTTGCTTTACTTTTAAGTTGCAGGTTTATAAGCAAAGCCGCAAGTTTAATGCTATAATTGGTATTTAAAATGTCGCTACTAATGTCTTCTTGTGTATCTGCTATGGACTCAATGATATAATCGGCTTCTTCGGGTTTGTCAACTAATTGCACTTCGGCTCCATTAAATTTCTGTTGAATAAAAGTTGCAAGCGTATTCATTCCCGTATTTTTACCAAAATTCTTTTCGATTGAACTAACATGAATGGTAATATTGGTAACATTGGCTTGCACTTTTAGTGCAGAAGTTTGAATAAATTGTTTGAGTAAGATTACTCCTGCTCTGCCCACTGAATCAGTTCCCATTAGAGTATTGATGTCCGGATTAAGAGAAAAGGAAACGTATTGATTCAGTGGTTCGACACTGTTAACCTTCACTTGTAATTCTCCGTTGGCATTCGTTGTTGTTCTTTCGCTAACAGTAATTTTATCATCTTCGCTTGAAACAATTAATGGAAAATTTTGCAAAGGTGTTTTATTGTTTATTTCGAAATTATAAATCAAAGGTGAATAACTGGCCTGATAAGGTTTTAAGACCTGAATTGTTTTTTGTGGAACTGCATGAATGGACTGCAATTGCTGCTGAATCAAATTGGTTAAGTCAAATACGTTTTTAAGTCCCTGTGTTTGCTCAGGTTCAAAATTAATTTCTTCAGTTAAATAAGGAGTTAATAGACCAAACGCCTGGATACGTTTTTTAAGAGATGAAGAAAAGTCTTTGTTTTTTTCATCTATAAAACTGGCAACAATTAAATTGGATGCTTTCGTAATTATCTGTTGTTTTTTCCTTGCTTTCTGATTAGCGTATTCCTGTTTATCCAACTGATAATACACCCAATATTGTTTTTCATTTTCGTAAGAATCTACCAGTGTATATCCTTCGATGTTGTCGCTGTTTGATAATTTGATAAGAGAATTAAAGTTCTCATTAAAATTATTGTTATTTTGAACGGTGTATAATACAGAATTACTCGAAATATCTACTTTTATTTCGGAAGACAAGTCGTATAATGCGTTTTTCTTAGCTTCTATTAAATAGCTATCACCGCGACTTTTATCAGAAAAACCAATACCAACATACTTAAAACCATTGTTCGGCCTATTGGTAACCCAAATCGGTGCTTTTACCTCAACAGGTATTTGTGTAATAGTTTCTTTTTTACTGCGGCAAGCAGTAATCACCAAAATTAGGATTGTTATGTTAAGGAATTTTTTCAAGTACTTTTTCTGGTTCTGTCGTTCGGTTTAGCTCCAAATTAACTTATTTCATTGCACTGGCAGAGTTTAAAAACAAATTAATATTTTGATTAAAAGCGTCGTTTTTTAATTCTTCCATTAATTTTAAGTTGTTACGTGCGCTAAACATATTTCTCCAGCCTCTTGGATTGTACTGGGCTGCGGGAGCTATCTGTTGCGGATTGTATGGAAATAAGGTGTTAATGTTACCATTAAATGATTTTAGAAATTCATGATACTCCACCGCATCCTGACTGCGCATGGCTTGTGTTTGCGACGCAACGATTTGATTAGTATAAGCATCGATTATTTTATACTTAAAATCATAGGAAAAAGAACGTTGAGCTTTCACCAAATTGTAATCAAAGGCCTTATACTCTGTAATAATAAGTGTATCGTTCTTTTTTGTTTTTATTTCCTGAAAACCGCGATTAATGTTTCTGTTTACTCCAGAATTGAACTCTCTCCTATTAGAAACGTCAAACGCATAAAAATAGTCTGCTCCGGTTGCTTTTCTTATGGCCTGCACCAAATCAATATTGTTTGCTTTATTGAGGTCGGTAGATGAACCCGTGGTATTCTGGAAAGGGGTATTATTAATAACTTTAAGTGTTGTAAGTTTTTGCAATGCAATCTGACCAAAATTATTAAATAAATATTCTTCCGTTTCTTTTTCCGAATTATCTGCAGATGGATTGGGTTCGAATAAAATGAAACTTTTCGTTTGTTTGGCAGAAGCCAGTTCTAATAAGTCTTTGGAATCTTTGTAGTTCTCTGTTTTCGTTTTTATTGTTTCCAATAAATTTAAAGCTCCAGAAAAATTTTTGTTTTCAAGGCTATTTATGGCACTTTGATACAGAGGTTCACAGGTAGCTATTACACTTAATTGTTGTGTGTTTTTATAGGAAGTATTGTACCTTTCTACTTTTGTCAGGTATCCCAAGGCTTCACCATATTTTTTTTGACTAACTAACAGATAGGCTTTTGAATAGTTTTTTGAGCAATATGTTTCTACTGATTTTTGATAATCCTCGTCGTACGTTTTTGGATAATCCAATTGTATGTCCAAAGCCGAGGTTTTGGAATTAAAATCTTTCAATCTTTCAAACGTTTCCAGCGAAGCCTCGACTTGTTGGGTGTTGTAATTTCTAAAAAACTCTGACGCCAAATTCGACATGTATTTTTGTCCGACACTTTTCAGCTTAATTCTAGCTTCCACATTGGTTGGTTTACGTTTTAAGGATTCCAAATAATACTCTGCGGCTTCGTTTACCAAACCTTGTTTTTCAAGGCGTTCGGCAGCTTTAAAGTACTTTTTAGAACCCGTACAGGCGACAAAAAGAACTGTTATGAAAATAAATATGTAGCTGAATTTTTTCAAAATGTTAGCTAAAAAAAAGAGCATCTTTTTGTGAAGATGCTCCCTTTTAAGTGGTTTTGTTTATTTACCCTCTTCGGCCAGTTTCTTCATTTCGGCATCAAAGATTTGTTGGAACTTCATTTTGTCGTAGTCTAATTTCAATTTGGAATCACTAGAGATCTTTGCACTTATTTTCTCGAAAATTTCTTTTTTACCAGCTTCAATAGCAATCCAGTAGCTGAATGCTCCATCCGGTTCTTTAAAGATTTTTTCTCCGATTTCTTTTACGTTGCCCATTTCCAGATTAACTACTTCACGTGATAATTCTTCGAATTTATTTTCAAACTCCTGAGCATTACCAACGGTACGCTGATTAGTGTATTGATCGGTAACACGCTTCACGGTTGCATTAATGTTAGCGGCCATTTCTGCCCTCGCGTTTTGATACGCTATTTTTTTGGCGGTAGCCATGTCTGGCGATTTACCAGTTTGTTTGGCTCTGAAATAGTTTTCATCGCTACGGAATTCTTTACTTGCGAAAGGAACTGTAATTTCAACTGCACCTGTTTCTTTTTGTATAGGCGTAGCTTTTTTTGATTTACAACCGGTAAGCGCTAAAAGGGCTACTGCCGGTACTAAAAGTAAGTTTGAAGTTTTCATGTTGTTGTTTTTATTTGCTTGATTAGTTTCATGATTCGTGCCAAAGATATTCATTTTTGCCAAATTAACTTGCTTTAACGAAAAGCAGCATTTTTAAGGCTTTTCCAGTCATTAATTTGTTAAAATGTTTTAACGTTTTAGCCAATTAGCTCTTTTTCAACGTCTTTTTCAACCCTCAGGTTCCCTATAATAAAATCTTGCCTATCCTGAGTGTTTTTACCCATGTAATAGTTGAGTAATTCATTAATGCTGGCTTTTTGATCGATTAAAACAGGTTCTAAACGAATATCTTTTCCAATAAAATGTTTGAATTCATCGGGGGAAATTTCGCCCAATCCTTTAAACCGAGTTATTTCCGGTTTTGGTCCCAATTTAGCAATAGCAGCTTTACGTTCTTCGTCGCTGTAACAATAGGCAGTTTCTTTTTTATTACGCACCCTAAATAGAGGGGTTTGCAAAATCTTTACGTGATTATTTTTTACTAAATCAGGAAAAAACTGGAGAAAGAACGTGAGCAACAACAAGCGGATATGCATTCCATCAACGTCGGCATCGGTTGCAATCACCACGTTGTTGTAACGTAAATCTTCCAAACCGTCTTCAATATTAAGCGCAGATTGTAATAAATTAAATTCCTCGTTTTCATAAACTACTTTTTTACCCAGACCAAAACAGTTTAAGGGTTTACCTTTTAAGCTAAATACGGCCTGAGTATTTACGTCACGGGTTTTGGTGATAGAACCGCTTGCTGAATCACCCTCACAAATGAATAAGGTAGTTTCCAAGCGACGGGTGTCTTTTACATCATCTAAATGCGTGCGGCAATCACGTAGTTTTTTATTATGAAGAGAAGATTTTTTCGCTCTTTCACGCGCCAGTTTCTGAATGCCAGATAATTCCTTGCGTTCACGCTCATTGGCTAAAATTTTGGCCTCTATTGCTTTTGCGGTTTCTGGATTTTTATGAAGGTAGTTATCTAACTGCTCCTTCATAAAATCGGTAATAAAACCACGGGTGCTTTGCCCACCCGGGGCAATTTCAGAAGATCCTAACTTAGTTTTAGTTTGCGATTCAAAGATAGGCTCTTGAATTTTTACCGATATAGCTGCTACTATCGATTTTCTTACGTCAGATGGCTCGAATTCTTTTTTATAAAATTCCCTTACTGTTTTAACCACAGCTTCTCTAAAAGCAGCCAAATGTGTTCCTCCTTGTGTCGTGTATTGTCCATTTACATAACTGTAGTATTCCTCACTATAATGCTCGTTACTGTGGGTAATCGCTAATTCAATGTCATCTCCCTTTAAATGGATAATTGGGTAAATGATTTCACCGGTAATGTTTTTTTCCAACAAATCTTTTAAACCATTATCGGATTTATATTCCTGACCATTGAGATAAAGTTTGAGTCCAATATTTAAGAAAGCATAGTTCCAGATCATTTTGTCGATGTACTCGTGTACAAAATGATATTTTTTAAAGATGGTATCATCAGGACGAAACTCAACAAGTGTCCCGTTTTTTTCGTTCGTTGATACGAGTTTGTGTTCTTTTATTAATTCACCTTTGCTAAACTCCGCTGTTTTAGCTTGTCCGTCGCGGTAGGCAGTAACTTTAAAGTTAATAGATAAAGCATTCACAGCCTTGGTACCAACTCCATTTAATCCGATTGATTTTTTAAAAGCTTCGCTATCATACTTACCACCTGTATTCATTTTAGAAACTACGTCTACCACTTTTCCGAGTGGAATTCCGCGGCCATAGTCACGTATAGAAACAACGCCGTCCTTCACCTGAATTTCGATTTTGGAACCCTCGCCCATCATAAATTCATCGATGCAATTATCCATAACCTCTTTAAGCAGCACATAAATACCGTCGTCAAAAGCACTGCCATCGCCTAACTTGCCGATGTACATGCCTGGCCGGGTTCTTATGTGTTCTTTCCAGTCTAATGACTTAATATTGTCTTCGGTGTAGTTGGATATTTGTTTTGCCATTATTACTTTTAATTAGTAAATTCTTAGATCTAAATTATTTACAAGGGCTATATTCCGTCACCGTCAAGAATATTCCCGAGTCCCCCTAAAATACTTCCCTCTTCCTTTCTTCTGCCGGTTCCGTATGCGAGTATTCTGCCGGCTAATCTGCTGATTGGTAATGTTTGTATCCAGACTTTACCAGGGCCACGTAAAGAAGCATAAAACATTCCTTCACCTCCGAACAAAGTGTTTTTTATTCCACCAACAAATTGTATGTCGTAATCTACGCTACTTGTAAAAGCTACGATGCAACCTGTGTCTACTTTTAATATTTCTCCGGGCATCAGATTTTTTTCAATAACATGGCCGCCGCTATGAACAAAAGCCATTCCGTCTCCTTCCAGTTTTTGCATAATAAATCCTTCCCCACCAAACAAACCGGTTCCCAGTTTCTTCTGAAATTCGATTCCAACAGATACTCCTTTAGCCGCACACAAAAAACTATCCTTCTGGCATATAATTTTGTCACCTAATTTTGATAAATCCATCGGAATAATTTTCCCCGCATAAGGAGCAGCAAACGAAACCTGACGCTTTTGCGAGGACATGTTAGTATAAACAGTCATGAACAAATTTTCACCGGTAAGCAATCTTTTACCTGCCGAAAATAATTTGCTCATAAAACCTGTTTCATTGCCATCACCAAACAAGGTTTGCATTTCAATGCCCTCTGTCATCATCATAAAGCTTCCGGGTTCTGCTATCACTGCTTCCTGTGGGTCGAGTTCAATTTCCACGCACTGCATTTCTTCGCCTGAAAGCTTAAAGTCAATTTCGTGATTTTTCATAGTAATTAGTGTTTATTATTTATTTCTTGTTTTTACTTCTTTTTTGAATTTATTAGTTTTGTTTTGGGGTTCCTATCATTATAGCTTACACGTTAAACCTAAAATGCATAACATCTCCATCATTCACCACATATTCTTTTCCTTCCATTCTTAATTTACCCACATCTCTGCAAGCAGCCTCCGAACCTAAACTGATAAAGTCATTATAGGAAATAACTTCTGCTTTAATAAATCCTTTTTCAAAATCCGTGTGGATAACTCCTGCGGCTTGAGGCGCTTTCATACCGCGGGTTATCGTCCAGGCTCTTACTTCCTTAACTCCGGCCGTAAAATAAGTCTCAAGTTTTAATAATTTATACGCTGATTTAATCAATTTATTTACGCCTGGCTCTTCAAGCCCCATTTCCGCCAAAAACATTTGTTTTTCTTCAAAAGTTTCAAGGGTAGCAATTTCACTTTCCATTTGAGCGGTGATAATAAGCAGTTCTGCATCTTCTCCTTTCACGGCCTCTCTCACAGCATCCACATGTTTATTACCCGTTTTTGCTGAAGCTTCATCTACATTGCAAACATACATTACCGGCTTTATAGTCAATAAATGCAAATCGGCTACAAATGGTAATTCAGTTTCTTCAAGGCCTGCAGCTCTTGCTGATTGTCCAGCCTCCAGCACATTTTTTACTTTGGTAAGAACATTAAATGTTTTTACTGCTTCCTTATCCGTACCTGTTTTAGCGAGCTTTTCGAATTTCTTCATCTTTGTTTCAACACTCTCTAAATCCTTTAACTGAAGCTCGGTGTCAATTATTTCTTTGTCCTTAACAGGATTCACCGTGCCATCCACATGCACAACATTTGGATCATCAAAACAACGTAACACGTGCAAAATAGCATTGCATTCACGAATATTTCCCAAAAATTTATTACCTAAACCTTCTCCTTTGCTAGCTCCCTTCACCAAACCAGCAATATCAACTATCTCAACAGTTGTTGGGATTATATTTTGAGGTTTTACAAGGTCCGAAAGTTTATTTAAGCGCTCGTCAGGAACCGTTGTTGTTCCAACATTCGGATCTATTGTGCAAAAAGGAAAATTGGCCGCCTGAGCTTTCGCATTACTCAAACAATTAAACAAGGTAGATTTCCCAACATTGGGTAAACCCACAATCCCACACTTCAGTGCCATAATTTTAAATTAATTATATATAAAACCTGCAAATATACTAATATGAAGAGCCATTTTCTCTTTCTAATGCCAGACAAAAAATCATAGTTTTTAACATAGAATATTTATTATTAACATACGCTTAGTTTAGAGCAGGGCAAATGCTACTTTTACCAGCCCATGGTTTAGTGGGAATCAAAAGAAATGGCGAAAATAGAAGAATTAAAAAAATTAAGTACGCAAGTGCGTCGTGATATTGTAAGAATGGTGCATGCAGTTAATTCCGGCCATCCCGGAGGCTCTCTGGGTTGTGTGGAGTATTTCGTGGCTCTTTATGGGGAAGTTATGAAACACAACCCCCAAAACTTTACCATGGATGGAAAAAATGAAGATCTTTTCTTCTTAAGCAATGGGCATATTAGTCCCGTTTATTATAGTGTTTTAGCGCATTCAGGATATTTTCCAGTTAAGGAATTAAATACGTTTCGTAAAATAAATACTCGATTGCAAGGGCATCCAACTACTCACGATGGCCTTCCCGGAGTTCGAATTGCCAGTGGCTCACTTGGACAAGGTATGAGCGTTGCTATTGGCGCGGCACTTACTAAAAAACTGAACGGCGATAATCATACCGTTTACAGCCTTCATGGTGATGGTGAACTACAAGAAGGCCAGATTTGGGAAGCAACGCTTTATGCTGCAGCCAATAAAGTTGACAATTATATTGCTACGGTGGACTACAATGGACGTCAGATTGACGGAGATGTGGATAAAATTCTTTCCTTAGGTAACTTAAAGGCTAAATTCGAAGCTTTTGGATGGACAGTTCTTGAAAATCATGAGGGTAATAATTTGGAATCGGTTATAACATCCTTTAACACGGCTAAAACGTATCTTGGAAAAGGAAAACCCATTATGGTTATTATGAAAACGGAAATGGGACAAGGTGTTGACTATATGATGGGAACTCACAAGTGGCATGGTTCGGCACCAAATGATGAACAGCTAAAAAAGGCACTTGACCAACTTCCAGTTACTTTAGGTGATTATTAATAGTTACGATTTGAGAACTTCGATTTTAAATGTAAGTGTTAGAATTAAAAAAATCTGTATCGCTACATTTATTGTCCTGCTGAATTCAACATTCTTAGATCTTAACTCTCAGGTAACGAACCGCATCCTTTTTATTTTTGATGATTCTTATAGCATGTATGCTCCATGGAACAGCAACATCAAAATAGAGGTGGCCAAAAAAGTGATGGGCGAGTTTCTCGATAGCTTAAAAAATTTACCAAATCTTGAGCTGGCCTTACGTTGTTATGGACACACTACTTTTTTTAAACCCGACCGTAATTGTAAAGACAGCAAACTGGAAGTACCTTTCGCTGAAGCTAAAACCAACTCTCTGAAAATAAAGCAACGCATTCAAAGACTGGAACCTATGGGCACAACACCCATTGCCTATTCACTTGGCGAATCGGTGAATGATTTTCCACCAAAAAATAATTGTCGAAACATTGTGATTTTGATTACAGATGGCATCGAAGAATGTGGCGGAAATCCTTGTCAGGTAAGTATTGAGTTGCAGAAAAAAGGAATTTTTTTACGCCCCTTTGTCATTGGTGTTGGTTTGGACGTGAAGTTTGCTGATGTGTTTGCCTGCATGGGTAAATTTTACGACGTCAGCAACGAGGCTAACTTTAAGGATGTTCTAAAACTGGTAATTACTGAAGCTATTTCGCAAACCACTGTTCAGGTTGACTTGCTAGACCTACTTAAAAAACCTACCGAAACGGATGTGGATATGACTTTTTATGAAGCTGGTACAAATAAGGTGAAGTACAATTACCTCCACACTATTAACCACAGGGGTAATCCTGATACACTTGTTTTAGACCCTGACCTTAAATACGATCTAACCGTTCACACGATACCGCCCCAGGAAAAAAAGAACATTACTATAATGAGAGGAAAACATAATATTATTCCTCTGGATGCACCGCAGGGCTTTTTAAAATTGGAGTTGGATGGTTCTTCAAATAAATATTATCCTACTACAATCATTAGAAAAAGTGGTGACATGAAAACCCTAAATGTTCAAGAATTCGGCAAAGCCGAAAAATACATTGTAGGTAAATATGATTTAGAAGTGCTCACTTTACCCAGAATTTACATTAACGATGCAGAAATCAAACAAAGCAGTACCAATTTTATTAAAATTCCCTCAAGTGGCAGCGTATTATTTAATAAGCAAACTAACGGATACGGCAGTTTATACACCGACGACGGAAAAACAGTTACTTGGGTTTGCAATTTTAATAACACAATTTTGAACGAAATTATTTATTTACAGCCCGGCAAGTATAAGGTTGTTTTCAGGCCAGACTACGCCAAAGAGGCCATTAAAACTGTTGAAAAGAATTTTGAAGTAAAGTCAGGTATGCCTTTGACTGTAAAACTTTAAACAATACTAAGCTCCCCGATCACTATTGCTTGCCAAATTGTTTGAAAATACTCCTCTTTTTTGAATAATTCTCTTTTAAAATTGATTTTTCGGTAATTGCTTTTTGGTAGATTAGCACTCTGAAACTTTACTTTCCATTGAATGAAAAAATATACGTTTACTGAAAAAAAGGACACTCGTTCTGGCTTTGGAGCTGGCTTATCGGAGTTGGGGAAAATAAACCCCGACGTGGTGGCATTGTGCGCGGATCTTACCGGGTCTTTAAAAATGGATGCCTTCCAGAAAGAACATCCGGAACGTTTTTTTCAAGTAGGTATTGCAGAGGCTAATATGATGGGTATTGCGGCTGGGCTTACAATAGGGGGCAAAATTCCTTTTACAGGAACATTTGCGAATTTCAGTACAGGAAGAGTTTACGACCAAATCCGCCAAAGCATTGCCTACTCCGAAAAAAATGTAAAAATTTGTGCTTCACATGCTGGACTTACTCTTGGTGAAGACGGCGCAACCCATCAAATACTCGAAGATATTGGTTTAATGAAAATGCTGCCACACATGGTAGTTGTTAATCCTTGTGATTACAACCAGACCAAAGCTGCTACGTTAGCCATTGCTAAACATGAAGGTCCTGTATACTTGCGTTTTGGACGTCCCGCGGTTCCCAATTTTACCGAAACAAATGGAACATTTGAAATTGGCAAAGCTGTCATGCTAAATGAGGGAACCGATGTAACCATTATTGCAACAGGTCATTTAGTTTGGAAAGCCATAGAAGCCGGAGAAAAATTGGCTGGAAAAGGCATTAGTGCAGAAATTATTAATATACACACTATAAAACCCCTTGATAACGAAGCTATTCTTAAATCTGTTCGCAAAACCAGATGCGTAGTAACCGCCGAAGAACACCAAATGAACGGCGGTCTTGGCGACAGTGTCGCTCAATTACTATCGCGTCATCTGCCTACTCCACAGGAGTTTGTTGCGGTTAACGATTCCTTTGGTGAAAGCGGAACTCCCGATGAACTAATGACAAAATACGGTCTGGATTCAATAAATATTGTTCAGGCTGTTGAACTTGTTATGAAACGTAAATAATTTACGTAAACAGAACTGCTGGTAAAAGATACGCTAAAAGTAAACATTTATTAAACCAGAGTTGCTTTTATCATACAGTTCCTTTTTTTAATTTAGGTGCATATTACATACTTCCTTAACGAAGTACTTAAATTTCATTTTATGAAAAAATTTAACCGCACTAAAATTGTTGCAACCATGGGACCGGCCACTGAAGATATTAACGTGTTGGAATCTCTATTTAATGAAGGACTCGATATTTGCAGGATTAATTTTTCGCACGGCGACTATACAGCCGTAAAAAATACGGTTGCCAATATTCGAGAGCTAAATAAAAAACTAAGTCGCCATGTAGGAATTCTGGCCGATTTACAGGGCCCTAAACTTCGAATTGGGCTTGTAAAAAATAATCTGGCGGTTCTTGAGAATGGAAAAGAAATTATAATCACAACAAGAGAGTGTGAAGGCGACGAAAATAAAGTCTACATCACGTACCCACAATTTCCGCAGGATGTAAAAGTTGGCGAAACGGTGCTGATTGATGATGGAAAAATTCACTTAAAGGTAATAGAAACTAACGGTAATGATAGTGTTAGATGTCTTATCACCAATGGTGGAAACTTATCCTCTAAAAAAGGAGTAAACCTTCCCAACACCAAAATATCATTACCCTGCTTAACCATAAAAGATATTCGCGACCTGGATTTTGCACTCGAAAATGACTTCGATTGGATTGGTCTCTCGTTTGTGCGCAGCGTTACTGATATCGTAGAGTTAAAAGACATTATTAAACATAAAGCCAAAAGGGCACGGGTAATTGCAAAAATTGAAAAGCCAGAGGCTATAAAAGAAATTGATAACATCATTGATGTAGCTGACGGAATCATGGTGGCGCGGGGAGACTTAGGTGTGGAACTTCCCATGGAACGTGTTCCCTTGCTGCAAAAAATGATTGTGAATAAATGTATTCAGGTTGGTAAACCAGTAATTATTGCTACGCAAATGATGGAAAGTATGATTACCAGCTTCACCCCTACACGTGCTGAAGTTAATGATGTTGCCAACGCAGTAATGGATGGTGCGGATGCTGTGATGTTAAGCGCTGAAACCTCCGTTGGTAAATATCCCGCCAAAGTAATTGAAATGATGCGTCGAATTATTACTGAAGTAGAAGAGTTGGATTCAATCTATTACAAAGAACACACCCCTCAAATTAAAACCATCACTTTTATTACCGATAGCATTTGTTATAACGCCTGCTCTTTAGCTCATCATGCAGGCGCACAGGCCATTATTAGCATGACTAATAGCGGTTACACTGCATTTAAATTGTCCAGCCACAGGCCCAAAGCTCCCATTTTTATTTTTACGGATAATTTATCCCTTCTCACCACGCTCAATCTTGTTTGGGGAGTAAGAGGTTTTTATTACGATAAATACGAAAGCACCGATCAAACGATTGATGATTTAAAGCTCATAGTTAAGGACAAAGGTTTCTTAAAAAATGATGATTTGGTAATTAATATCGCGAGTATGCCCATGAAAGAAAAAGGCAGAACCAACATGATGAAACTTAGTTATATTAATTAATGTGGTTGCAAGCGCCAAACATTAATTGCACCCACGGATTCTCCACAAGGCATGGCGGAGTTTCACAAAGCCCGCACAATACTCTTAACCTTGGCGGGTCGCAGGATCATAAAGAAAATATTGTTATCAATAGAAAACTTGCCCTTGAAAAACTAGAATTAGAGCCGGACAATTTATGTTTTCTGAAACAAGTACACGGGGCTCAGGTTCGTAATGCGTTTAAGGGCCAGCAGGAGGGCGATGCTCTGGTATCCAATAAAAAAAATTTAATTTTAGCTGTCAGTATTGCAGATTGTTACCCCATTTTATTTTACGATGAAACAAATAAAGTAATTGGAGCAGCACATGCCGGATGGCGTGGCACTCATGCAAAAATTGCGGCTAACGTCGTGCAAAAAATGTTAGAACTAGGCGCCCATGCGAAAAACATTCGCGTGGCTATTGGCCAAGGAATTTCTCAAAGTAATTTTACCGTTGGAAATGAAGTCATCGAACAATTTGAAACGGCAGGCTTCCCCACCGAATGTTGGAAAGGAAACAGAATAAATCTCATAAATTGTAATATTTTTGTACTGAAGGAGAACAAAATTCCTGAAAACAATATCTGGTCTATGAATCGCTGCACATTTGAAAATGACTTTTTTAGTCACCGACGCGATAAGGGAGAAACAGGACGAATGTGGGGCATCATTGCTATGTAATACATGAAGAATATTTTGCTATACTTTTTTGTTTTGCTTTTTATTGGGGTGAAGTCACAGCAAACCATTGTGTATACTCAAAATGCGTTTAATAAAGCGGGGCTAAATCCGGCAGCAAGCGGAACGGAAATTAACAGAAAACTGTATTATTGCTTTGGAGCTAACAGACAATGGTTTGGTTTCGATAATTCTCCCAAACAAAATTTCGTAAATGTTTCATACACGATTCGCCCGCAAAGAAGCTACCGTTTCTGGCAAAACGTTGGTGTTTACGTGGACGATGATCAGGGCGGTCTAATTGGCAATCAAGGCGTTTATGGAAACTATACCCTTCATCTTCTTGTTCAAAAAAAATTAGTACTCTCTTTTGGGGCTTATTTAGGAACCAGAAAATACACCCGCTCTCTTACAACAAGTTTTGATAATCGAGACCCTGCTCTTACTAAGAATTCTGCATCGGTTTTACTTTATCCAGATTTTATTCCAGGATTTAGAATTGAAAATAAAAAATTCTTTGCTGGATTTTCGGCACGGCAAATTACCATCAATAAACTAAAGGATTTTAAAGGCAAGAAAATTGGCAGTCCCTCTAAAATTTTACCTTCATTGTTTTTTGACTACGGAAAATACATGTCCATTGCCAATCAGGTTTTGATGATGCCTTCTGTTACGTTAAATGTTCCTGTCATAGCCCCACCAATTGTTGACCTTAATGTTATGTTTTATCTTGGAAACCGAATCGGTCTGGGAGCAGGTTTAAGAAATATAAGCTTTGCAAGTGGCATTTTTCAAATACGATTTTTAGAGAATATAACTGTAGGTTTTGCTTACTCTTATCCCATAAATCAAACACGCTTTACGGGCGTTAACAGTTATGAAATTATGATTGGGGTGGTGCCAATGGCCATGAATTTTAAAGCCACCGGTGGCCATTCCATTGCTAAATGCCCTTTATTAAATTTTTAAATGAAAAAAATAGTTGTCGTTATTTTAGTTCACTTTTTTTACGCGGGGTTCGGGCAACTCCCTTTTAACCGGATACGGGAAAATATCAATAAAAATGAAGACTCTGGACTGTTGAAAACCTTGGATTCATGCATGGCTAAGGGTTATCATCGCGATAGCACACTTTACTACATGGGTTTGGTAAATTTAAAGGCAAAACATATCACGGAAGCTCAAAATAATTATAAAATGCTTCGTGATGAATTTCCTGATTTTAAAGAATCTCATTATTTGCATGGGATGATTTATTACATAAATGAGAGTTATGGAAAAAGTATTGATGAATTTAGCTTAGTTATAAAAAATAATCCCAAGCATATTAAGGCACTTTATAATCGGTCGGTTGCATTGGGCCAAATAGACGATTTTTTATCTGCGATACAGGATTTAGATGCTTGCATTTCTTTAAACCCAAAATATACTTTGGCTTATTATTCCAGGGCATATTGGTACGAATCGGTTAACAACTATGTGGAGGCTTCGAAAGATTATGAGCGTACTTTACGTCTAGAGCCAAAAAATTTTGACGCCTATTTAGGACTTGCTTACGCGTATCAAAATATGAAAGAAAACATAAAGGCCTGTGAAACAATAACCAAGGCCATAGCAGCCGGCTCCCGCCCTTGTCCCCGTGCGTGTTGTCAGCCCGGTCACCGAGCCGACAGCCACCACCACAGCGGAACCCATTCGCCTTGAACTGCAGCGCGGCGAGGTTCGCCTGAGCGTTACTTGGCCCGTCTCACAGATGAAAGCCTGCACGCGCTGGCTGCAGGAGTTCTGTTCGTGATCCGGCCCGCACAGGTCTATCTGGTGGTCGCGCCCCTGGACATGCGCTGGGGTGCCGAACGCCTGTCCAGCCATGTCCAGCATTTACTGAGCCGTTCCCCGTGTGACGGAACGGCCTATGCCTTCACCAATCGTGATCGCTCCCGGCTGAAGCTGTTGGCCTGGGACGGAACCGGTGTCTGGTTGTGCCAGCG
>CALMND010000072.1 GCA_937868565.1 uncultured Bacteroidota bacterium
CCGGAATCTCGCAATTTAAATAAGTTTGTATTTCACATTGCGTAAGCGCTTTATCCCAGAGTCTTACTTCATCCAGATTTCCATTTAAATGATCTCCGGGACCTCCACCAAGAACGCAGCCTCCGGCAAAACTAGGCGCTGTTACATATGGAATACTAGCAACTAAAACACCATTGGCATAAACAGAAGCCACATTATTGAGTATCACCGCACTTATTGAAACCCATTGAAGCAACGGCACTGTATAAGTAGTTACGAACATAGGCGCACCACCAATATACATACCCAAAATACCGCTGCTGGCTTGTATCACTAAACCATATCCGCTTGGGCCATTTTGAATAATAGTTTGATGGAAACCGTTACTACCCTTGTAGAAAACTTTAGCTTCAAGAGTAACGCTATTGTTAGCAGTACTTAAAAGAGGCCCTACTAAATAATCGTTGTTTCCGTCAAAACTCAAAGCAGAAGCTGGTGGAGGAGTCGCATCAATTCTGAAATTATAAATTGGTTTGCTACAGTCGTTACTATTGATATTAACAGTTGCACTTCTTAAACCACCAGCGGTTGGCGTAAAGGCCACTACAAAGAAAGTAGTACCGCCACTTGCAGCCACTGTAGAGGCTGGTGAAACAGTAATTGAAAACTCAGAAGCATTCACACCAGTTAAATTAGGTGTAGCAACATTCAGTACACCGCTTGCGGCGTTGTTCTGAATGACGAAAGTCCTAGTGGATACTCCATAAAAATTGGTAAAGTCATTTGTATTAGTAGTTACAGCATTGTTTGCAATGGTAACGCCATTACCTGTAACATTTATGGAGGCAGTAGGAGCGAGTGTTGTTGTAAATCCATTAACAACCCCACCCGGACTTACCCAGTTGGAAATAGATCCGCTGGCGAGGGCCATATTGGTCAGCGTTCCGTTATAGGCCCCCGTAGCATCAGTAAGGGTTGTAACTGCCAGGTTTGGACCCGAAGGAATACCTTGGTTAAAATGGTAATTAGCAACAAGGCCGGAAGCGGTAGTTGTTATTTCGGCATTCATAAAAGTTTGTATCTGGCATTGAGTGCGGGGTAATGTCCAAATCCTCACTTCATCTATTGATCCAGTTAGTTGCTCGTTCACATTGTTACCACCAATTAAAACATTATTTCCGAGTGAAGGGAAACTAGAGCCAGTATTAGTCATTATCCCGTGTAATACACCATTTATGTATAACCGCATTTGGGCACCATCCCAAACGCCCGCCACGTGCTGCCAGGTATTAAGTGTAACTGTGTTTGGAGCAGAAAGTAGTGATAAATACCCTGGCCCACCATCAATATGCAAGGCAAATTGATTACCAGCTCTTTGTAATAAAAACTGCATATTGGAAACAGGCGATTGCCAGTTACCAACTATAGAACCCAAACCTATGTTTGAAGTAGGCTTAACCCATGCTTCAAGTGTTATGTTATTTAGTGGGTCGAAAAGGGTACTTAACCCATTGCCAAGGTTCACATAATCGTTATTATTATCAAAATCAAGTGCAGCGGCAGGGGTGGTGCTCGCTGTAATTACAAAACTATAGGTCGGGTTCGTACAATCATTGCTTGGAATGTTCACAGTTGCTGTGCTGATACCTGTGTTGGTTGGCGTAAGTGTAATTACAAAACTAGTACCTCCTGATGCTAAGGTTGCGGCCGGTGTAGTTGTAACGGAAAATTGAGCAGCGTTAGGCCCTGTAAAGTAAATAGGCTGTATATGCAATGTACCACTTCCTGAACCGTTAGTAATGGAGAACGTGCGACTTGAGTTAGTGCTAAAATCGGTATTGTTATTGGTGTTTGTTATTACACTCTGAGGTACATTATTGCCGTTGCCTGTTATGCTAAATGTAGCTGGCTGTGCTGTGGTCGTAGTAAATCCATTGGCCACCGCACCCGGACTCACCCAATTGGAAACTGTTCCGGTTAAAGCAAAATTGCCTAATATTAAATTGTTACTGTTGCCAGAATCATCTAAAACAGTGGTGAGCCCTGCATTGGTACCCGAAGGAATACCCTGATTAAAATGGTAATTAGCTGACAGATTTACGGCACTGGTGGGAATTTCATTATTTAAATTCGTTTGAATTTCGCACTGCGTCAGTGCCTTGTTCCAATACCTTACCTCATCTATTTTTCCATTAAATGTTTGAACTCCACTGTGATTAGCTCCTATACAGAAACTGGTTGTTGGAACAGCGATGCCGGGAATGGAATAGGTGGATACCAAAACACCGTTTGCGTAAAAACTTTGAACACCGTTATTAATGACCAGACTTAATTTTGTCCAAACACCAGGAACCAGCGTGTAATTCAAACCTCCAACAAAAATACCTCCCAATAAAAGGTTTACTTGACTCGAATTGGCCGGCAAGAATATTCCAATACCATCGCCACCTGTATTTCCATTATGAACCATAACTTGCGCGACGCCATTCGTTCCATTCCAGTTTACGAATGCTTCCAAACTAACATTGCTAATGTTGGTATTAAAAACAGAACCTCTGACAACATCGTTATTTCCGTCAAAACTTAAAGCTGATGCCGCACTTACACTAGCTGTAATCACAAAACTATAAGTCGGGTTGGTACAGTCATTACTAGGAATATTTACCGTGGCTGTGCTAACACCCACATTCGTAGGCGTAAGGGTAATCACAAAACTTGTGCTTCCGGAAGCTAAGGTATTGGCCGGAGCCGTTGTAACAAAAAATTGTGCAGCATTAGGCCCTGTAAAGAAGATGGGATTAATGTTTAAGGTTCCGCTTGTATTAGTTACTGAGAAAGTTTTCGACAGGTTTGTTCCAAAGTCAGTATTATTTAATGTAGTAGTCACAGCACTTTGTGGAACATTGTTTCCATTTCCACTAACAACAAGAGTTACAGAGGGAGCAGAAGTTGTCGTAAAACCATTAGCCACCCCACCCGGAGTAACCCAGTTGGAAACAGAACCAGTTGTTAGGGCAAAATTGGTCAGGGTTCCCGTGTTAGCTCCAGCAACATCGGTTAAAAGCGTTTGAGTAGCATTTGCGCCAGATGGAATACCCTGATTAAAGTGGTAATTGGCCACCAAACCTGAAGCCGTCGAAGTAATTTCGGCGTTCATAAAGGTTTGAATTTCACATTGAGTACGGGCGAAATTCCAAAGTCTTGCCTCATCTAATTTTCCGCTAAGCCCGGAAGACAAAGGATTGTTAATAGACGCACCCAGACTCAAACGCCCGGTTCCTGGATTCATTGCACCACCCGAAATGTTTGTAACACCATCTAATACTCCATTAACATAGAGTTTAAGAAACGTTCCGTCATAAGTAAGGGCAACATGGTACCAAGTATTTATAACAGGACTGGTTGAACCAATAACGTTATAAGGTGTTCCGCCTATTTTAATATCACCTTGAAATTTGCCCGATGCCGCTAAATAATATGACTCATAGGTTCCAGTACCTCCACCGTCGAAATTTTCCTTGAAGAATATACGACTATTGGTTCCAAGAGTTGACAAGTTAACCCAAGCTTCCCATGTTCCAAGTGTTATGTCCAGGCTAGGATCAGTACCGCAATTCACCACATCATTTACTCCATCAAAGTTCAACGCACTTGCCGGTGTGGTACTCGCTGTAATCACAAATGTAAAAGTTGGGTTCGTGCAATCATTACTTGGTATGTTTACCGTTGCAGTACTGATACCCGTATTAGTTGGTGTTAAGGTAATCACAAAACTGGTACCTCCCGCCGCTATAGTGCTGGCCGGAGCCGTTGTAACTGAAAATTGTGCAGCGTTTGGTCCCGTGAAGAAGATTGGATTAATGTTTAAAGTACCCGTTGTATTGGTTATTGAGAAGGTTCTGGAAGCATTTGTTCCAAAATCAGTATTGTTTAAAGTGGTAGTCACTGCGCTTTGTGGCACGTTGTTTCCATTTCCACTAACAACAAGAGTTACTGTAGGAGCAGAAGTTGTTGTAAATCCATTGGCCACACCACCCGGGCTTACCCAGTTGGAAAGAGTTCCAGTAGTAAGCGCAAAATTAGTAAGTGTACCGTTATTTACGCCTGTTGCATCAGTTAAAACACTTTGTGTTGCATTAGCACCTGCTGGAATACCCTGATTAAAATGGTAATTAGATACTAAGCCGCTGGCGGTTGTTGTAATCTCCGCATTCATGAAAGTTTGAATTTCGCATTGAGAGCGGACCGTATTCCAGATTCTGACCTCATCCATTTTTCCCAACAAGGAAACATTGTTTACGTTTAAACCCATGTTAAGTGTACCTGTATTTACTGCAAATGATATAGATCCCTGATTAGACGCAACCAAAACACCGTCTAAATAAAGTTGAAGGGTGGTTAAGCCGGCAGCAGTGTTCCAAGTTCCGGCAACGTGATGCCAGCTGTTTGCAGAAAGGGTTGTAGTGGCTATACTAGACGCGTAGAAATTTCCACCCTGCAAGTTACCGCCGTATCTAAAATGCAATCCAACGACTGGATGCAGACTCATGTAAAAAGAATTTGCGTTAGAAAAATGAATCGTATTGCTAAATAGTCCATCATCGTGCGCATCACCCCAGTTGGATTTATTAATCCAGGCTTCAAAGGTTCCGCTTGTAGCATTTACTGTTTGGGTAGACGTAACAAAATCATTCACCCCATCAAAACTCAAAGCACTTGCCGGTGTGGTACTCGCTGTAATCACAAAACTATAAGTAGGGTTGGTACAATCGTTGCTTGGAATGTTAACGGTGGCGGTGCTAATACCCGTGTTAGTTGGCGTTAAGGTAATCACAAAACTTGTACCTCCTGCTGTTAATGAACTGGCTGGAGCCGTTGTAACAGAAAATTGTGCGGCGTTTGGTCCAGTGAAAAAGATAGGATTAATGTTTAAAGTACCCGATGTATTGGTTATTGAGAAG
>CALMND010000073.1 GCA_937868565.1 uncultured Bacteroidota bacterium
AGGTATTATTCATTTTTTTATTTCGTCTTACAAAATCTAAAAAATCTAAAATAAACATATCAACAAAAAGGCCTGTTTTAATAGAAATAATGAGGTTTTACAGATTCACTTTTTTTATATCTAATCATGTACATTACTTTTATCGAACACTAAACTTCTTACTATGGAAAAAACAAATGAACAAAAAACAGTTTCGGGAGCACAGAGTACTTCCGGAGCCTCGCCAGGACCAGTACCGGTTTATCAACAGATGCCTTTTGGCTTCGATGGTTGTGCAATTTCCTTTGGGCCTTTGCAACAGGGAGTCACCTTGCAAAACATGATTGACATGGCAATGGCAGCCAAATCGCTAGGCTTCACTTTTCAGCCAACACTTCAGTACGGGTATTTAATGACAGGTGATTACCCTAATGCGTGTACTTCTTCTCCGGGGTTATCTTGGCCAATCTTTTTAAAGAGCAATCAACTGCCCGTTCCACTTTATGGTCAACAAACCAATATGTGGTGTTGGGCTGCTACTACTCAAATGACTGTTGCGTATCAGGGTGTAATAATTACACAATGTCAGCAAGCTAATTTATTATTTGGCAGAAATGATTGTTGCATCAATCCTCCCAATGCAGCATGTGTAAACGGTGGCTGGCCTAATTATCCGGCATGGGGTTTTTCCACACAAATAACAGCGTGGGGAACTGCTCTTACTTTTGACCAACTCGTTGCACAAATTGACGCCAACTTACCGACTAATTTTTCTTGGGGTTGGACTGGCGGAGGCGGACATATTATGGTTGCCCGTGGATATAAAAATGTGAATGGGGTTAATTATGTATACATTAACGATCCTTGGCCACCGAACCAAGGTGGATCAAGTTGGATTACGTACGCTGAATATGTAAGCAGTAATACACATACACATTGGCAGGATTATTATAACATTATAAAAAACTAAGTATATGAAAGACAAAATGAAATACTCAATAATTGATTCCACAGCTCTTGGTGTTGCCGAAGAAGCAATCAAATCTCTAAAAGGTCTTACTGATCAAAGTAACTATTCTGAAATGGGCTTTGAATCTATAGCTGAGGTTGATAAAGCAGAGTTAGGAACGCCTATGCGCGTACATTATATGTGGATAAAGGAGATCAAAAATGCATCTTTAAATATAAATGATTTAGTTCATGATGGCAATGAATTGCTTTATCCTGTTAAAGTGGGTGGTGTTGTACGTTCTGCGATTACAATCAAAATGAAAAATCATCAGTGGGAAGTTGCGTCATTAGGGCAGGCTGCAATTATAAAAGCAATTGTTGGTTTACGTGAAAGTAATTTAAAGTCAGCAAAAAATAACATGTCTGATTATTTTCTTATTAAGGTTCCTGAGATTTACCAAATGTATCTGGCTCACTTTGACACTTCAGATAATTTACAAACAAGTAATTTATTTGATCATGCCCCGTCTGGTGCTAAATCGCTTCAATCTCAAAACGGTAACAATCTTATTGCAAACCTTCGTGAATATGCCAAGGGACACACAAACGCACTAACTGAAAAAAAATGATAGTGTAAACTGTTGTTTGAAAGCTATTCTATTTGCTTCTAAATGTGGAATGCTTTATTTTTCTTAGTTAACTAATCGCCTGAACAAATGCTAATGTTCGGGCGATTTTTTTCTGTATCTGTTCGTCATGCTCTTCTAGTATGGCGTAATGAGCATGTATGAATGGGGCTTTTGTAAAGCCCGTTTACTTAATAACAGTAACACTTACCAAGTCCTTTGCATCTGTATAATCAATAGCACCTCTCTTTAGTTCCAACTATTTTGTAGACCTTCTATCCACTATATGTAATAAAATTTATCACATTACTTTAAAACTCTAAATCTTATTAAGAAGTCAATTCCTTGCTAAAGATAACATCTAAAAAAATTTCAGAATCCGCAGGGAGATGCAAGAAATTCACGGTTTTCCGTGAGATTATTTTTTCACGGAAACACGTGACGGAAGGGATGTTTTAATGCCATAGTATTGTTGCAGAAATGTTAAACATTTTTTTTGGATCAGAGCCCAATCAAAAAAACGAACTTTCCTGCAAAGTGCAATTGTAGGGGCGGATTCTGAAAAGCCTAATGAGTAAGAAAAAAATAGTTAATTATGGAAACATTAAAAAAAAACAAAACAACGTCCACGTCAAAGGCGGTTGGTGCAACAACCCAACCTGCACTGCAGTCGGTTACAGGTTGGTACCCTGTACTTGATTCAAATCTGGTTAGCGCTCTTTCAAGCCCCGCCTCCTATAGCGCTTATTTGGCTGAACTAAATTACCTGGGGCAGGCAATACAAAATTTGGCAAGTACAGACAATTGGTACTTAGTTACCAATACGGATGATTTAGTTGTTTATACGGTAACAGACCAGGTTGGTACTTTTACATTAACAGGCACTCCTGCAACATCTTCATCACTTACCGGATATAAACTTCCTGGGGGAGGAGATGTAACCAATGATGACACAGCGCCTAACTACTTATTTGAAGTACAATTTCTTGGTACAGCTACAAGCGTATCGCATAAAACCGCTATGGGCTTATATGTAGCAGCCGGAAGTGTTGGTACACTTTTATCCATCGCTGCATTGGTAGTGAAATTCTGGCCTAACTTAATAAGTGGTATTGGCGAGGAAGTTTCGGCTGACGCTGGTAACGCTGTTGCTGATGCTGCAGAGGTTGCCGCAGAAGGAGTTGCAGAAGACGCAGCAGAAGAAGCAGGAATAACACTTGCAGGTGCCCTGGGTGTTATAGGCGGGGTAGCTGCCGCGGTTTTGGGTTTGGCCGCAACAGTTATTATTATGTCGGAAAAAGACTTTCAACTTCGGCTAAGTATAGTAAATCAAAGTTCAAGGAATTATCTAATTATTCCTAACTACTATACACAATACGGTACTATCACAGGTGCGGCAGCGTCTTGTGCCTATTTATCTGGAGGTACAGAAGAACTACCACCAACTATATGTTCGAACGGTTCACTCTGGCCATTTTCTCCTCAGGCACAAATATTTCCCAATGGCACAACCACACAAGCGTCAGAATATACTGTTGTTTGGGAAATTGACGGTTTAGCTGCCCCCGGTGCTATGCTTC
>CALMND010000074.1 GCA_937868565.1 uncultured Bacteroidota bacterium
TACTATCAATATCTATGGGCTGTTCCTGTTTACATCGTTCCTTCTAGCGTATCAGCAATTAATCGTGGCGCTACTTTTAATCGCTTTTTTCCTATTTACACCATGGTGAATAAGGGAACCGGCCATAATTATGGATTAGAACTGACGATTGAAAAATTGTATCACAACCATTATTTTTTCATGATGAGTGGCAGTTTGTTTGATAGCAAATACACTGGCAGTAATGGTAAAACCGCAAACACCGATTTTAACGCCAATTATGTATTTAATTTTTTAGGAGGACTTGAATACTCAGTAGGTAAAAACAAAAAAGATATTTTGAGTGTTGGTACCAAATTTACTTATGGAGGCGGCAAACGTTATTCGCCCGTAAATGTAGCTGCAAGCAATGCCGTGATGGATATTGTGGCGCAGGATGATAAGGTTAATACGCTTCAGTTTCCTGCATACAACAGATTGGATTTTCGAATTTCCTATAAAATAAATGGCAAAAAAGTGGGAACCGAAATTGCCTTAGACATTGTGAATACCATGAATGTTAAAAACATACTTGCGCTCAGTTATTGGCCAGATCCTGCCAATCGTTTAAAAGCAGAGCCATGGGTGTATAATTATCAGTTAGGTTTTTTGCCTTTATTCTATGTGAAGTTTGATTTTTAATGCCTTAACTTTGCACTACTATGACTAAAATTCTAATTATTGGCGCAGGGCGTTCCGCTACTTCATTAATTGACTATTTACTAAAACACTCCGTGCTTTACGATTGGAAGATAACAGTAGCGGACGTGGATTTAAAATTGGTTGAAGAAAAACTGGCCGGCAATGAAAATGGAAAAGCCTTACTTTTTGATATTAAAAATGAGGAAAAAAGACGAGCGATTATTAGCCAACACGATTTAATTATTTCCATGCTTCCGGCCTTTTTGCATGGGGATGTAGCGCGCGATTGTGTGGAACTTGGTAAACACATGGCCACAGCAAGCTATGTGAGCGCAGACATGAAAGCTCTGAACGAAGAAGCCAAAAAGAAAAATATTTTATTGCTGAATGAATGCGGCCTTGATCCAGGAATTGACCATGCCAGTGCCATGAAATTAATAGATGAAATTAAACGCCAAGGTGGGGAAATAACTTCTTTTAAATCCTATTGTGGTGGTTTAGTGGCGCCACAAAGCAATGATAATCCGTGGGGATACAAATTCAGTTGGAATCCTCGAAACGTAGTGTTGGCAGGACAAGGAACTGCCCAGTATTTAGAAGGCGAGCAGTTAAAATTTATTCCGTATAACCGGTTATTTAGGCAAACTGAAACCGTTGACATAGAAAGTTACGGAAAGTTTGATGCCTATGCCAATCGTGACAGTATTGGTTATATTAACGATTACGGCCTCCAAAATATTAAAACCATGCTTCGTGGTACCCTTCGTGAACATGGATACTGTGAAGCCTGGGACGTGTTTGTTAAGCTGGGGCTAACGGATGATACCTCGAGAATTACCAATGCCAGCAAACTTACCTATACAGCTTTACTAGATTCCTTTTTACCAGCTGGAACAGGTTCAGTGAAGGAAAGACTTAAAAATTATTTAGACTCGTGTTGGAACCAAAACATTGAAACCAAGCTGGATTATTTGGAGCTTTTTTCAGATAAAAAAATTAGTCTGGGGGAAGGTTCCCCCGCTCAATTGTTGCAAGCTTTGCTCGAAGAAAAATGGAAACTGAAGGAAGGTGATAAAGACATGATTGTGATGCAACACCAATTCGAATATCGTTTAAAACAGGAACCTTTCCCGACAAAAAAAATAAACTCTTCTCTGGTTGTAATCGGTAAAGACCAGAATCATACCGCCATGGCTCTTACAGTTGGTTTGCCTTTAGCTATTACCGTTAAAAATTTTCTTACCAAAAAATTCGATTTAAACGGAGTGCAAATTCCCACCAAAAAAGAAATTTACGAACCTCTTTTAAAAGAGCTGGAAGAGAATGGGATTATTTTTAAAGAAATTGATGCTAAGTAATTCCGCGAATGGTCTTCATTTTCAGGAAGTCAAGACCAATTATTTAACCATCAGAAACAAAATAATTATTTCAAACTAAGTTCAGTCTTTAAAACACACATTAAAAACGACTCTTTTTTGGATCTTTTTTTCTTTTATCAATATCAACGCCGTTCCCGCTTAATTTTTTAAATTTGTAGTTCTTAAAAATTATATTGCAATGTTTGATAATTTACAGGATAAGCTGGATAGAGCCTTTAAACTTCTTAAAGGTCAGGGTAAAATAACGGAGATAAACGTAGCCGAAACCATGAAGGAAGTGCGCAAAGCGCTTTTGGATGCCGACGTAAACTACAAAGTTGCCAAATCTTTTACGGATTCGGTTAAAGAAAAAGCGTTGGGACAAAACGTATTAACTTCTGTTTCTCCAGGCCAGTTACTCATTAAAATTACACATGATGAACTTGCCCAATTGATGGGCGGAACCAAAGAAGATATCTATTTGGGCGGTAACCCTACTGTTATTTTAATGAGCGGATTACAGGGCTCGGGTAAAACGACATTTACCGGAAAACTAGCAAACTATCTAAAAACAAAAAAAGGTAAAAACCCTTTAATGATTGCCTGCGACGTATATCGCCCGGCCGCTATCGACCAATTACATGTGTTAGGAGAACAATTAGGAATTTCGGTTTTTAGTAACAAGGAAGAAAAAAATCCAATTAAAATTGCTGAGGCAGGTATTAAACAGGCCAAGGAAAATGGGAACAGTGTCGTGTTGATAGATACTGCAGGCCGTTTAGCAGTTGATGAACTGATGATGACCGAAATTGCTAATTTAAAAAAAGCAGTTAAGCCAAATGAAATTTAGTTTGTGGTAGACAGTATGACCGGGCAGGATGCTGTGAATACTGCGAAAACATTTAATGAGCG
>CALMND010000075.1 GCA_937868565.1 uncultured Bacteroidota bacterium
TATAATGTCACCATTAATTTTGGCGGTAGCTTTTAATGACAGCATTTCAGTTACATTAATCGTTCCCTTGACTTCACCACTTAAATCAGCGTTCACGCAAGTTATATTGCCTTCAATGTAGCCATTTACTCCTAAAACAAATTTGCCATTGGTAATTAGGTTACCATTTAATTGCCCATCAATTCTCACATCTCCCGGAGAGTTAATATCACCCGTTATCTTTGTTCCTCCTCCAATTAAGTTAACTGAACTGGCGTCTGTTGACTGGTTTTTATTCGAATTCATTCCTAGCATCGTCATTGTTTTTTAGTAATTAACAAATAGCAATAAACCAAAGTTAAAGGAATAATTCCTTTCTTTAAAATTTTGCACTTATAATTAATGTTATTTAAGAAGAAGAGTGGCTTAAAATATTAATAATCAACACTTTAAGTTTAAATTAATTAATTTTTTGAACCTAGTTTTTTGTAATTATCCTCAAAAAATGTTTTGTAGGAGGCAAGATTACTTTTCTTATATAAAACTTGAAGATTATCTGTTTGGATAGGAAAAAGTTCAATTTCTTCTCTTTTTACCTCGGCCTTAAACAGCTCAGGGTCTGATTGTAGATTTTCCCAATAACTAACTGCATCCTTGGCGTTTGCAAAGGACTTAATAATAATTAATTGTTTGCTTGCTCCAAATAAGTTATTAGTTATGTTAAATTTCTTATCACTATAATAAGTAGAGTTAAATGCGCCCACCCTAGTAACAAATGCCCCAGATATTTTAGAGTCATCAGGTGTAATCACCGCAATAAAGTGTTCAGTTTCAAGACTTACGACAAAAGTGTCTTGTTTTAAATTGCCACCGTCTTTTAAAATCGGTTCTATATTTTTTTGCTTCCTAATTGCCACCAAAATCTCTTTTGCAAGTGGCGTAACTTCAGATTCAGGAAATCGAGCAACAACAAGTTTAAGGTTTTGTTCAAGGGTATCTACCCCTTTTATCTTCCCATAACTTACTGCCTTAATAAATTCAAATTTCGGCAAATAGTCCTTGGTTCCAAATTTTACAACCCCTTCTTTCGCTAATTCATAAGCTTTGGTATAATCTAAATCCGAGTAGCTTTGGTATGTTAGATAATAGAAATTCTCACTTTCGCTCCTTTTGGCATTTACTTCCTGCGAATATTCGGGATTTTTAATTAATAGTGCAAACTCGCTGTCAGGAAATTCTTCTAAAATCTTGTTTTTATAATAGTCTGCTTTAGGTTGATTTTTTTCATCCAGATAAGTTCTATACAGCAGGTAATAAGTGTTTAAAAGGTATTTATTTTGAGGAAAACGGGAATTTAACTCTTCAAATGAGGAAATTGTTTTTTTTGTATTATGTAGCTCTTCTTTATAAATCGAACCCATCAGATAGTAAGCTTTTATAATCTTATTATTGCTTTTTCTAACCAATGTATCGTTAAAGGGTAAACCTTTTAAATAAGCAGCCCGAAGCTTTACGGGATCCTTGCCTTTAGAAGTTACAGTGTCAACTTTGTCGGGGCTTGCCTCATCAATGGTTGCTGCCTTACTGGCTCTTCTCCAATTATCTTCCAATTTTCTATACCCCCAGCGTTTTGTAAACTCCGCAACCCCCAGAGCTACTGTATTAGCATTATAAAAGTAAAATGAGGTTTTACCATCATTAAAACCAATATTCGCCTGAGGTCCCGTAAATCCACCCCCGCCGGCGGCATTCAAGTTTTTTTGAGCCTCCAGTTCTTTCAGCCTCTTTTCTTCCTCTTGTTCTTGCTTTTTAATTAGCCTATCAATAAACTGATTTCTTTCAACTTCGCTCATTTTTGCTATGCGTTGTAAACTATCTTCTTTGTTAATTGTTTTAATATACCCAACCAAGGTTTCGAGCGTTTTTTTGCGCGCCAAAATGTTATTGTACTGTGGGTGATCTATAGGTAATGTAGCAATGGTACTATCATAATAGGCTTCAGCCGGTTGATAGTTGGTAAGATCAAAATTAATTTCGCCTAATTTTAAATAAGAGAGTGCCTTTTGATTAGGATTATTTGTACTGGTTTGTACAGATTTTTGATAGTACCTAAGTGCCTGAGTAGTGTTTTTTTCCTTCTCTTCAATTTCACCCAAGGTGTAATATACAACGTCGTAATAATCACTATTTTTGTTGTCTCTTGCCATTTTGAGTAAGTCCTTTTTTGTCTTCTCAGAACTGCTCCTTTTTACATCCAGCATCCGCGCTAATTTTATCTTACTATAAAAAACCAATTCATACGTTGGTTTGAGCGCAATTGTTTTTCTGTAATATAACATGGCACGCTTAGAATCGCCAGATTCCTCAGCCAATTGGGCAATAATAAAAGAATACCGGGCTCTTTTTTTCTTACTTATTCCAAAAAACAAATTGTCATTACGGGTTGCTTCCATTAACCGGGCTACGGCTTCGCTATTCTGCCCCCTTCGCATATAATAATCAGCCGTTACAATCGGCAATTCATTCCTGATGTTATAAGGCAGTTTATTCTGATTATTTTTAAGGAGACTAATAATAGGTTCGGAACTACTAACTGAACCAATTTCGTTATTAGCTTTTATAAGCCATAGCATGGCCGTGTATTTGTCGTTTGATTTATTATAGGTTCTCACTACATATTCAAAAGCTTCGATTCCGCTAAAAAATTCTCTTTTATAAAAATGAGAAATACCAATGTTAATCCAATTGTTGTCTATCCATTTTCCGGATGACGGTATCTCGCTACCCTTTTTGTCTTTTATGGCGTGCTTTTGAATACAAAGCGAAGATTTTTTGATGGCTCTGTCGAAATCAGGAAAAGTAGATTTTACTTTTTCAGGTGTCGGATAAATATAGATGGGTAATATTTTGTCGAAATTTTCCTTATGCGCTTTTTCGATTTTGTAAACACCTTCGTCGAGGTTTTCGTTGGAATAATAATATCCGTTGTAACGGGCGGTAATATTATGATAAACGCGGCTCGGGAGGGTATTTTTTTTTGTGCTGCATTGAACGAAAATGACGGCAAAGGGTAATAAATATCCTATTCGTTTAAGAAGCACCTTTTATACAACGTTTAGATATTAAATTTAGTGTGTTTTTGCGAGCCAAAAAAATTAAAATACGGCAATGTCAAATTGAACCAAATCAACGAACTCCTGTACCCGGTCTTCCACGTCTTGTTGAGTAAGACCGATTAAGCGCTCTGTACCAAATTTTTCAACCGTAAAGCTTGCCATGGCACTGCCAAAAATAATGGCGCGCTTCATGTTTTCAAAGCTGATATCTTTTGTTTTGGATAAATATCCAATAAATCCGCCAGCAAAACTATCTCCTGCACCTGTTGGATCAAAAACCTCTTCCAATGGAAGTGCGGGAGCAAAAAACACTTCGTCTTTATTAAACAAAAGTGCCCCGTGTTCTCCCTTTTTTATTACCAATGTTTTTGGTCCCATCGCCAATATTTTTTGGGCTGCTTTCACTAAGGAATATTCTCCAGACAATTGACGTGCTTCAGAATCGTTAATGGTTAATACATCAATCATGGAAATTGTTTTTTTCAATTCTTCCATGGCGATATCCATCCAAAAATTCATTGTGTCAAGCACAATCAATTTTGGCCTCTTTTTCATCTGGTTAATTACGCTTTGCTGAATAGCAGGAGCTAAATTCCCTAACATCAAAAACTCGCTTTCTTTAGCCGACTCTGGCACAATCGGCTTGAAATCTGCCAACACATTCAACTGAGTATCCAGTGTATCACGAGTATTGAGATCGTTATGATACTTACCACTCCAAAAAAAGGACTTCTCTCCTTTTTTAATTTCTAAACCGTCAAGATTAACCCCCTCTTTTTTAAGCGTGGTTAAAAAACTGTCAGGAAAATCGTCTCCAATAACCGAAACAAGGTAGATTTGCCGGTTAAAATATGATGAAGCTAAAGCAATATAGGAGGCTGCTCCTCCAACAATTTTATCTGTTTTTCCGAAGGGTGTTTCTATAGCATCAAAGGCTACGGTTCCAACAACTAATAAGCTCATTATTTTTTTTATTTTTTGTAAAGATATTGTTTATTTCGAAAATGTAATGTAGTTTTGCAGCCCTAATCAGAAATTCCTTCTTAGCTCAGCTGGTTAGAGCACATGACTGTTAATCATGGGGTCCCTGGTTCGAGCCCAGGAGAGGGAGCAAAAAAGGAAAACATTAGTTTTCCTTTTTTTTATTGTATGAATTAAGCTGATAATTTGCCTTGTACAGGAAATGGTATCGAACCAAGCTCTTATGAGACACCTAAATCAAAACTAAAAGAACGGAAAATAAAAACCTGTCTTAGTGTTAATTAGCCTTCAGTTTCTCGCTCATTTCTTTCGATTTAGCCTCATTACCTGTTAGCATATACAATTTACGTAAAGCTGCCATAGTAGGCTTATCGTTCGACTTAAGGTCTAAGGCTTGTTCAAGATAAGGTATGGCTTTTTTGTAATATTCCTGTGCCTTGGTTTCGTTTTCCTTTTGGACTTTTGCTAAATCAATTATCCGTTCTGCCTTGCGGTTAGCAATATTACCACCATAGTTATTATACATGGCGCCAATATTAAATAAGGAACCGTAGAGATATTCCTTATTTGCGGGTTTAAGCTCAATTGCTTTTAAATAATTAATCTCGGCATTTTTAAACTGCTCTTCAAAATTGGCGGGTTTCGGTAGTTCTTTACCCATTTTATCTTTCGGATTTGCTAGGTTATCATAAATTCCACCAATAATAAAATAATACAGCGCATTTTTCGGATCCTTTTGTATTGAGATTTTTAAATTAGTAAGGGCATCTTGCTGCATTCCTTTCGCAAGAAATAAATTTGTTTCCTGAGTTAAAAGGTTAATGTTATCAGGAAATATCTCCCTACCCTTCTTTAGAATCTGAATAGCGG
Organism: uncultured Bacteroidota bacterium; assembly: GCA_937868565.1. Classification (GTDB taxonomy): domain Bacteria; phylum Bacteroidota; class Bacteroidia; order B-17B0; family Aurantibacillaceae; genus Aurantibacillus. The sequence continues at coordinate 4,947 of CALMND010000075.1, forward strand.
CTAAAGTGTCTGCCTGTTGCATGTAGGCATTGTAAATCGATTCATAGTTGAACGCACTTGCTATTTTCGCGTCAATCATTTTTTTATTAAAATCAAGTATTTTTTCCGGGTTTTTCGCTTTTGACGCTGCTATGCAGGCATTGTAAAAATTAGCCGAGTCCTTTGTTTTATTAAGTACGGTATTTATAAAACCTGTCTTATAAAAGTAGTCAGCCGCCTCATCATACTTTTTTGCCTTGTATTTCCCCGAAGCTATATTAGATGCTTCCATTCTCATTTGTTGCGTGGCCAAAGCAAATTTCATTTCATCTTCATCTAAAGAACCGTCTCCTTTACTCATACCCTCCTGAATGTTATCCAGAAATTTTTGATCGATATCCTTGATAATGCCAAGCTCCTGAGTTGCATTTTCAAAATCACCCAAACCGGTTGCACCATAAGCTACCATGTTTCGTTCATTTTTATCCTGAATTCCCGCATCTACTTTTTTTAACTCTTCGGCCAGGTTGAATTGAAACATTGCGTAACTGATTCTTAATTTATAGGCGTGGGTCTTAGCTTGCTTTTTTGTTTCTTCATTAGTTAATGCCACGTCTATAGCCTCCTTAGCTTTTGTTAAATAAGATAAGTTGGGTTTTCCATCTTTTTGAGTCTGTTCGTAATCGCTTAGAGCTCGCCATGCAGTTTGAACTTTACTCTTTTGACCAAAGGTACTGGTGACAAATATTATCGAAAAAACGATATAAACAATTGCTTTAGTTTTCATAATTTCTTGAGATTAACCTATTTATATTTTGCCGCTTTTTCCGTGTCTCCCAAACGAGTATAGGCTTGTAATAATCTCTGTTTATATGCTTTATCAGGCGTAATTTCAAAGGCTTTCTCGAGATACGGAATAGCTTTCTTAAAATTTTCTTTTATTTTATCTTCGTATTCTTTCATTTTAGCGGTTTCCTTAGGTGGTAAATCATTGTATTTTTTATTATACTCTACGGCAGCATTAAAATACAAAGCCCCTAATTGATAGTTAGCTACTTCATATTCCGGCTTAAGTTCAACGGCTTTAACATATTCCTTTTCTGCATTTGTCAAATCTTTACTTTTTTCATAAACTTGTCCAAGTACCGCGTGCAGGACTTCATTGTCGGGCGCTAAATCTATAGCTTTGCTAAGTCTTTCTTTAAGTACTGCTGCCTTATTCTGTTTAATACAAATATCTATTTCAGTGCCAATTAAGTCCATGTTATCATCAAAAAGCAATTTTCCTTTTTCGATATAATCTAATGCCTTCGTGGTATCCTTGTCAACAAGTGATAATTTAACCATATCAATGTATAGTTTTGGCTCTTTGTATTTAATTTCTATCAATTTGTTGGCATATTCTGTAGTTTTTTCCTTGTTCGGTACCATTTTATACATCTCAAATTTCTCATATAGAATCTTCTCCTTTGTAATATTATTCCTCTTTATACCGCCATCAAAATCGTAGGGAAGTGACGCTTCCAGTAAATCATAACATTTTAACGCATTCTCAAATTGTTTATTCTGTTTGTATAAGCTTATTTTTCTCTTAGTGGCTCCGCAGCTCTTTACCAAATCACCCTTCATCTCATCCTTATATATATTATCCTTATCGTTTTTAAGGCAATTGATATAAGCATCCAAAGCTTTTTCTTCAGCTTCCGAGTCAAGTTTTCGGATAGCAGCATTGGTGTCATTATAAATCGCTTTGTAAACATTACCTCGATACATCCACATTTTGGCACTATTCTTAGTGCTTTCGTGAATCGCAGCCGCATCTGCAGACACTTTAGCTTTGTCAATCTCCTTATTCCTTAAGTAACTAGCCATATTTTGTACCTGCATATTTTGCGCAACTGCGTACACGGTGATAAAAAGAGAT
>CALMND010000076.1 GCA_937868565.1 uncultured Bacteroidota bacterium
AACATTTATGGTACAGCCGATTTTATTTTAAAGAACGAAAAGAAACTTAAACAATTAAATTTGGAGTATTTTACAACTACAACATCTGAACTAGAAAAAATTAGTTTACAAAGTAGCCCAAATAATGTAGTTGCGATTTGTCATTATTTTGACGAATTTGAAGTGTCTTTTGATTTTGAAAATAATTTTTCTTTTTATCTCGATGACATTCGTGACCCAGGAAATTTTGGTACCATATTGCGGTTAGCCGATTGGTTTGGAATTTCAACCATTTTTTGTTCGCCCGAATCATGTGAACTATATAATCCTAAAGTAATTCAAGCTTCAATGGGCGCTTTTTTGCGAGTAAATGTGGTTTATTCTGAATTAAATAAACTATTGGAAAATTATGCGATTAAAAGTGTTTATGGCGCGTTATTGAACGGCAAAAATGTATATCAGGAACGATTGCGTAACGGATTGATTGTGATGGGAAATGAGGCTAACGGAATACGAGAAAATAATTTGCAGTATATCGGTATTCCATTGACAATACCGTCCCATAAAAACAGCAAAACGGAATCTCTTAACGCCGCAATGGCTGCTTCTATTATCGCGTCCGAATTTTTCAGACGCTAAGAAATTAGCCTTTCATTTCTTGACAAACCCTTTGTACCGTAGTTTAGTCGGACCACCGAGGGCATTGCTATTCAGATAAACTTCCCTATCCTGACGACCATATACAGTTGTGGTATTAAAATTTACTGTTACAATTGTTGCCTGCCCCGGCAAGATCGGTTGCTTCGGAAAATCAACCGTGGTGCAAGAGCAAGCAATTTCTACATCTTTTATTATTAATGGCTCATTTCCAATATTTTTAATTTCAAATTCGTTTTTAATAAGTTCTCCGCGTTTTACGAATCCAAAGTTTTTCTTGGAGTCTATCACCTGAAGTTTTGCTTGGCAAAATAAATTCGAAAAGCCAAAAACAAAAATAAAGAGAATTAGATTTTGTCTAAAACAAAAAATCCCCGCGGCATTGCCGAAGGGATTTTTTAATATTCTTTTAAGATTATCCACCACTTGGAGTTGAAGCAGGTTTTGCTTTAATCTCTCCTTTAATCCGCACTTTTTTGGTCGCATATTTTGCATTAGATGTAACTGTTACATTTTTTTCAAAACGCCCTTCACGTTTGGTATCATATTTCACTTTGATGACCCCGCTTTTTCCAGGTAATATTGGTTCCTGTGGCCAACCCGGCTTACCATCAATTGTGGTGGCGGTGCAGCCACACTCTCCGCTCACAGATGTAATTGTCAAAGGTGTTCGGCCAATATTGGTGAATTTAAATTCCCTTATTCCGTTGGCATCGTAATCAATCACACCATAATCCAACACTTCCGTTTCAAACTTCATTTCGGGAGCATTTGGATCCATGCTTGGAATCACCGACTCTTGTGCATTCACAACATAAGTCAAACCAAACATCACAACAAGCAATGAAATAATCTTTTTCATAATTTACTTTTTAAGAATTAACCTTTCTTTTCAACCGGAGCACCAGCAGGTGCAGTATTTTGAGGAAAATCTGTTTCTACCGGCTTTGCTTGAACATTTCCTTTGATAGTAAGCACAACATGTCCACTTTTTGCATTGGAGTTCACGGTAACTGTTTTGTAAATACCACCCACACGGTTTGTATCATACTTCACTTTAATTTTACCACTTTTACCCGGTAAAATCGGTTCTTTTGGACACTCAGGAACAGTACAGCCGCAACTTCCTTGGCAATTTGTTATCACTAATGGCTCTTTTCCATTATTAGTGAATTTAAACTCACACTCACCATTGGCACCCTGTTGAATTTCACCATAATCATGAATCATTTTATCCATTTTAATGTCTGCCAAACTTGTAGGAGCAGAAACCGCAGGCGCAGGTGCATCATGATTGTGGCCGTCGCCAGCGCCATGGACTTCCTGAGCAAATGTTAATGCAGATAAGCCTGCAACTAAACCAAGTGTAAAAATTACCTTTTTCATAAATGTTTGTTTTGTTTAATGTAAGTTATTACTAAAATCGTGCCATAAAGATATTACAAACACGCGATTCTTTATGTAATTTTACGAAATTTAACAAAATACTTTGAATTTGATTTATGGAGATTGCGAAGACATATAACTCTGGAGAAGCTGAAAACAAGTGGTATCCCTATTGGTTAAAAAAAAATTTTTTTAAGTCAACTCCTGATCACCGCAAGGCTTACACCATTGCCATGCCTCCACCAAACGTAACAGGAGTGTTGCATATGGGGCACATGCTTAACAACACCATACAGGATGTCCTGATACGCCGTGCCCGAATGATGGGTTATAATGCGTGTTGGGTGCCGGGCACCGACCATGCAAGTATTGCAACGGAAGCAAAAGTGGTGAAGTTATTGGAAGAACAAGGAATTAGAAAAGCAGACATTTCACGAGAGGAGTTTTTGAAACATGCTTGGAACTGGAAAGACAAGTATGGTGGAATTATTTTAAAACAATGAGAAAAACTTGGAGCAAGCTGTGATTGGGATCGCACGCGGTTTACCATGGATACAGCTATGAGTGATGCCGTTTTGGATGCCTTTGTTGATCTGCATAATAAAGGGCTCATATATCGTGGCGTAAGAATGGTGAATTGGGACCCTCAAGGACTAACTGCAGTCAGTGATGAAGAGGTTATTCATAAAGAGACAAACAGCAAGCTAGTATTTGTCAAATATAAACTAGAAGCAACGGATGGCTACTTAACGGTGGCAACCACTCGACCAGAAACAATTATGGGAGATACAGCTGTTTGTATAAACCCCCACGACGAACGTTATAAACATTTAAAGGGAAAAAACGTTATTGTACCTATTGTTAATCGAACAGTGCCGATAATTTTTGATGAGTATGTTGATGCTTCCTTTGGAACAGGAGTATTAAAGGTTACGCCGGCTCACGATATAAATGATTTTAATCTTGGGCAAAAACACAAACTGCCAACAATTGATGCGCTCACGAACGATGGAAAAATTAGTGAATCCGCGGGCGCGTATATCGGTATGGATCGTTTTGCATGTCGCAAGCAAATCGTTAAAGATTTGCAAGAGCTAGATCTAGTTGAAAAAATTGAAGAAATCAAAAACAAAGTGGGTTACAGTGAACGCACTGACGCGGTCATTGAGCCTAAGTTATCTATGCAATGGTTTCTCAAAATGGACGAAATAAGTATACCTGCATTGGAAGCAGTTTTAAATAGTGACGTAAAATTAATTCCGGAAAAATTCATAAACACATATAAACATTGGATGGAAAATGCCCGTGATTGGTGCATAAGCCGGCAACTCTGGTGGGGGCAGAGAATACCAGCGTGGTACGATGCCAAAGGGAATACTGTTGTTTGTAAAACACGGGAAGAAGCGGTTCTAAAATTCAAAAATCAAAATTTAGAAGTGAAAAGTGAAGAACTCCTGCAAGATGCTGATGTCTTGGATACCTGGTTTTCTTCTTGGCTTTGGCCTTTAACGGTATTTGACACTAATATTATCAAAAACGGTTGGAATAATGCGAACGCCGAGTTAAAATATTATTATCCGACTAATGATTTAGTTACTGCACCAGAAATTTTATTTTTTTGGGTGGCACGTATGATTATAGCAGGAAAAGAATATACTGGACTAAAACCATTTACCAATGTTTATTTAACAGGAATTGTACGTGATAAATTGGGTCGGAAGATGAGTAAATCGCTCGGTAATTCCCCTGATCCTATTGACCTCATTGTAAAATATGGGGCTGATGGTGTGAGGGTTGGAATGCTACTGTGTTCGCCTGCCGGAAACGATTTAATGTTTGATGAAAGTTATTGTGAACAAGGTCGAAACTTTGCAAATAAAGTTTGGAATGCTTTCAGATTGATTAATGGTTTTGAGGTTGGTGTTGTGGAACAGACCTCAGCACAGAGGACTGCTATTATTTGGTTTGAAAATAAATTTTCGGAGCAATTAGCTCTTATCAACGATCATTATTCCAAATACAGAATGAGCGATGCCCTGATGGCTACTTATAAATTAGTGTGGGATGATTTTTGCGCTTGGTATTTAGAAGTTATAAAACCCGAGTTTGTGAATGGCAAAGCGCTCGCCATTGACAAAATCACTTATGACGCTACTGTTACTTTTTTGGAGAGTTTGCTAAAAGTCATGCATCCTTGGATGCCTTTCGTCACAGAAGAAATCTGGCACCTTTTAAAAAAGCGCGCTGAAATGGACTGTATTATTGTAGCGGAATGGCCAAAATCCATAGATTCAATTGATGATAATCAGCTAGCGGAATTTGAGATGTGTAAAGAATTAGTTACACAGGTTAGAAATGTGCGCGCACAAAAACAGATTTCTCCGAAAGAAAAATTAGAAGTAATTGAAAAATCGGTGGCGACTCGTTCTTATTTTGATTCCGCAATCATTAAACTGGCCAATCTTTCGTCGTATAGATACTCTGAGGGGAAAGTAGAAGGAGCCTTTAGTTTTGTAATTAACACCACGGAGTTTTATATTCCGCTGCCAAATAACCTCAATGCAGAAGAAGAAAAAATTCGTTTAACGAAAGATTTAATTTACAATCAGGGGTTTTTAAAAACAGTTCAAACAAAATTGGAAAACGAAAAATTTGTAGCGAACGCAAAACCTGAAATCATCGAAAGCGAACGAAAAAAACAAAGTGATGTTTTATCTAAAATAGAAGCGCTGAAAGAGCAATTAGCACGACTTTGATTGATTAAATTAAAGGGGTCTGTTTCCTATCTTAATCAATCGGCCAAAAAACCAAACTTGCCAGCGTTGTAATCTTCTATCGCCTGTTTGATTTCATCTTCGGTGTTCATTACAAAAGGGCCATAACTCACATAGGGTTCGTTAAGAGGCTCTCCACTTAAAACTAAAAGAATGCACTTTTTAGTGGCTTTAATATGAATTTCTCCGGCTTCGTTTTTTAACTGCACATAATGATTTTCAGGCACAGTTTGATTTTCGTTCACAACAATGCTTCCGTCAATAACCAAAATGCCGGAATTAAAATTGGCAGGTAGGGAAAATTTCACTTCCGCAGCTGGATTTAAATGAAAATCATAAATATTAACGGGTGAAAAAGAATCAGCGACTCCCTTTAGCCCTCTAAATTCACCAGCCACTACGTGCAAACTTCCCATGCCTTTGGGTAAATCTACTTTAGGTTTACTACTGTGTAAAATACTTTGGTACTTGGCCGGAGTCATTTTGTGTTTTTTCGGGAGATTAATCCACAACTGCACCATTTCAAAAGCACCGCCAAGTTTGTCGAAATTTTTCTCATGGTATTCTTTATGCAACACGCCGCCGCCCGCTGTCATCCATTGCACATCACCTGGATTAATTATACCACTGTTACCCGCACTGTCATGATGCGCCACACTTCCTTTGTATGCGAACGTTATGGTTTCTATTCCACGATGAGGGTGTACACCCACGCCTCTGGAAATTTCAGAGGGAGGGAAATTTACTTCAGCGTTAAAGTCCAAAAGAAAAAAAGGACTCATTCTTTCTTCAAAACCACGACCGTTAGGAAAAAAATTCATCACCTTAAATCCGTTTCCCACCATATGGGTATTGGTTGGAGGATAGACTCCTTCCACTCCTCTGAAGGAATTAACGGGTAATGGTTTACCAAATAAATTGCCGAGCGAAGATGAAACTCCCAGAAAAAAAGCGCTTAAGGCTCCCTTTTTAATAAATTCTTTTCTATCCATAATTACCGAAATTCTCGTTTACTTAGTGCTATTTCTTGCTGTTCTTTTTTAGCAACAGATTCTTAGAACGTTCTATGCTAACTTTTCCCATATCGCTCACCTCAAAATCCTCAGAGTACTTTGCATATCCTTTGGAGTGCGCAGTGAGCCTGTAGTTCCCAGCCGGAAGAGCCATGATATAACGACCCGTTTTAGAGTGTGGCACATAGGTGTATTCGTAATTGGTTTTTAAATTGGTTACAATAACTGTAACAATAAAATTCTTTGGCTGATTGGCAGGTATGGTATCTCCCATAAAAACATTACCGGTATAAACGATGCTTACAGGCTCTGTCTCTAAGAGTTTAGCACGGTATATATCCAAATCTCCGAAACCGTTAGGACGAAAAGAACTCACGTAAGCATATTTATTGTCTCGGGTTACACAAATGCTTCTGTCATCGTCGGTTGAATTAATCGGGTAACCTAAATTTTCAGGGTGTGAAAAGGTGTTTTCCTTTTGATTCCAGGTTGTCTTAAATAAATCAAATCCACCCATCGTATTGTGGCCATCACTTGCAAAGTACAGTGTTTGCCCATCTGATGAAAGAAAAGGTAGGTCTTCGTTATAAGGGGAATTAATAACGTCAGGCAATTTCACCGGAATGGCCCATTTACTATTAGGTAGTTTGCGGCACATATACAAATCACTTGGCTCAGTTAGATCTTCTCGTCGCGCGAAAAAGATGATGCTCTCATCTTCATTGAAACACCCACTTGATTCAATGTTTTCATTAATTACGGGGTCCAGAATTTTTGGTTTTCCAAATTCGCTATTCAGGTCTCTTCTACTGGCAACATACAAATTTCCGAATTTATCAATATGGTCTTCGTAAACAACTATTTGCATTCCGTCGCCTCTGATACTTACCACTTGCTCGTCTAAGTTCCCGTTAATGCCATGTCCTGCATTTTTAGCGGGCGCCCAGTTCCCGTCCACCATATTACTTTGATAAATGTCGCTACTTCTATATCCGTCCATTTCCACTTTCTTACCTCCAAAATTATCTTTGCGACGCGAGGTATACATTAAAAATGTTTCATCCTGATCAATAAAAGGATAATAATCCGGCTCACTGGAGTTAATATCTTTACCAAGATTTTGAAAGGTAACTTTGGATGGCTTACGCATAAATTTTAATGCATTATCGCATTGCATAATATAACGTTCAGCCTCTGTCGCTCTTTTTGGTTTTAAACTTTTAAATTTTTCAAAAGCCAATATTGCATCCTCAATTCTATTACCCAAATGGTAGGCCATTCCCAGATAAATCCATTTCTCATCTTCAATCTTGGGATCTTTGGAGGCTGCCTCTAAATAGGTTACAGATTCATCACGGTTTATTTTTGTGTTTAAATAACAAATACCAAGTTTGTATTTTATTTTGTTATTGTCCGGGTCCTTTTTAAGTTCAGATTTATAGATGGGAATAGCCATCAGATAATTGGTGTGTTTAAAATGCTCATCTGCGTCTTCGATTTGAGTATATTTTGCCGGCTGCGAAAAAACAGAAATAGCCGAAACCAAAATAAAAAGTATGTACACGTTTCTTGACCTCATAACTCGACTTTAGGCATAAATATCTAAAACAAATCCTGCCTAATTTATTAACTATTCTGCAGATTTTTTACAAATAATTAAAAAACAACAACTATTTTTTTTTAGAAAGCTTAAAGAGATTTTCTTTTTCTGATTTAGTGAGGCTGTCGTAGCCACTTTTTGATATTTTATCCAGCAGCTCATTCATTCTCTGCTCATCATTTTCAGAGCCTTTAACTGAGCTCGAGCTAAACGAAGGATTATTACTAATAACCTTGAGTCCTTTTTTCGTCCTAAAGTTCAGAGAAATGTTAAAAAGATCAATGCCTTTCGAGAGATAATACCCGTAGGCAAGACCAAACAGAGCACCGCCAATATGTGAAATCTTACCTCCGGTGTTTACAGACAAGTCGATGACCGTGCTTAAGACAAATGTTAATAGATAAAAGTATTTATATGGCATTTCAAAAACCCCAAAAAGAAACACGCGGTAATTTGGAGAATAAATGGCCATTACTGCTCCTATTCCCATAACAGATGCCGAGGCGCCCAATAAAAAGGCGTTTCCAAAAGAGTGAGGAAAAAGTAAGCCCATTACCAGCACTAAAGCCCCCCCGCATAGGCCACTCATTATGTAAAGGTAGAGCAGTTTTTTTTGACCCATGATAGTAAAAAATACCTGAGACATGAAATAGAATAAAAACATGTTCCAGAAAATATGCCCTAGATTAATATGTGCAAACATATAGGAAAAGAGAGTCCAAAATTTATAAAGAAATTCATACCCACCTATTGGCAATGCAACAAAAGGAATAAGGTTAAGGTGCGAAAGATTACCAACGATATTTATGGTCAAAAAAACGGCAACATTAACAACAATTATTTGGGTGAGTACCTCCTGCCTTTGAAAATTATCTTTTATTCGTTGAAATAAGTTCATACAAATTTTGTTAGTAAAAATGATTACTATCGCGGCGCCAAACCCACACCATAATAATTCCCACAACTAAGCCGCCAATGTGTGCAAAATGGGCAACGTTGTCCGCCGGATTGTTTTGAAGACCAGAAATTATTTCAAACAGACCGTAAAACGTAACAAACCATTTTGCTTTGATAGGGAATAAAAAGTATAAGTAAAGCATGCGGTTAGGGAACAACATTCCAAAGCCTCCAAGTAATCCAAATAAGGAACCTGAGGCGCCAATAATCACATGCCTATCAGAGTTTAAAAATTCGTATTTACGGTTAATAAGGTCGGTTTTTTCAATGGCACTCAGCTCGTTACTTGCGATTGCCTCATTAACTTTAGCTAAAACTTCACTAATTTGAAAATGCAAAATAACATACTGCATAAGCGCTGCTCCGAGGCCGGTAACAATGTAAAAAATCAGATATCTTTTAGGGCCCCAAACCTGCTCCAAAACCTGACCAAAAATATAAACACCAAACATATTAAACAGAATATGCGTAAAACTACCATGCATAAAAATGTAGGTGATAAATTGGTGGGGTTTAAAATCCGACGATAAGTAATAATGCAAACCAAAGTACTTATTTAGGTCAATTCCTTTTGTTCCTAGTGCAAGCGTTGCCAAAAACATGATGCCATTGATAATAATTATATTTTTTGTAACAACGGGTAAGTATCCAAAGCCGCTTGGCCTATATTGATTATCGAAGCTCATCTATCTCTTAAAAAATTTCTCAATGTCCGAATAGTTTATTTCCATGAGAATAGCTTTCCCACTAGCTGTATATAAGGGGTTTTCGCATGCCATCAGATTAATTAACAGCTGTTTCATCTCTTCCGCCTCCAGAGCTTTACCATACTTAATGCAAACATTACGGGCTATAGCCCTGCACAAATTATCGTGTTTTTCTACTTTAGCATCAATCGTGTTGAGCTTATAAGTTTCTACTACACCTTCTATAGTTTGTGTTACGTTAAAGCCAACCAAATCTGAAGGGGTTCCGTTAACGACAATACTGTTTTTTCCAAAAATATCCAAATCAAAACCTAACTGTTTGAACTCGGAAAGCAAATTCTTAATTAACAAAAAATCATTCGCACTCAATTCCATTTGCTCAGGAAATAAAAGCTGTTGCGAGCTTATTGGCGTTAGTTGTGCTGAGTGGAGATAATGTTCGTACAAAATTCTTTCATGAGCTCTTTGCTGGTCTACTATTAAAACATGTTGGTTGTTTGTTGTGATTAAATATTTCAGATTTAACTGAAACACATTAAAATCAACCGACTCTTTTTTAACAGACTCCAGTGTTTGCTGCTGCTCAATTTGAAGTTCGGAACTAGACCCGTTGCCGGACTTAAAACCATCAAACAAATTCTCCCAATGCTGTCTATTTACTTTTTGAAGAGGGTTATCGTTCGGTTTAGAATCAGGCCCGTTATTGAACGGGTTATAGTTTTCATTATAACTTATTTTAGGTGGAGGAACCACTCTGTTACTAGCAAAATTTTGCTGACTAAAACTCATTTCCGATTCAAAATCAATAGATGGCGAGGCGTTTGCTTTACCCAGAGCTCTTTTAACAGAACTCACCAAAAGCATATAAACCGTTTTATCATCGGTGAATTTTACTTCCGTTTTGGTGGGATGAATATTGATATCAATATTTTTTGGGTTCAACTCGAGGAAAATAAAATAACGTGGATGTGATTGAAAGCTTATTAACTCTTTATATGCTTCATAAACAGCATGATTTAAAAAAGAGTTTCTTACAAAACGATTGTTCACGAAAAAGTACTGTTCTTTTCTCGTTTTGAAGGCATTTTCAGGTAAGCTTACATAGCCAGTAATTTTAACAAATGAAGTGTCTTCGTTAATTACTATCAGCTCTTTCTGCACATAGCTGCCTAACAAGGATTTTATTCTTTGAATTTGACTACCTGGCGGCAGATTTAATATCTCGTTACCATTACTTTGAAAAACAAAGTGAACGTCTGTGTGGGGGATTGCAAGGCGCTCAATTTCGTCGATAATGTGTTTTTGTTCAATTTGGTCGTTTTTTAAAAAATTACGCCGCGCTGGAATGTTATAAAAGAGATTTTTTACAGTGAATGAGGTCCCAACAGAACATTGGCATTCAGACTGAGAAAGTACTTTCCCGCCCTCAATAATAACGTATTGCCCAACAATATCTGATTCCTGTCTGGTCTTCAATTCAACCTGGGCAATAGCGGCAATGCTAGCTAAAGCCTCTCCTCTAAACCCCTTTGTGGTTATGGTAAAGAGGTCGTCTGCTTTACTAATCTTTGAAGTAGCGTGCCTTTCGAAACACATTCTCGCATCAAAGGGGTTCATTCCCTTTCCATTATCTATAACCTGAATTAAACTTTTCCCCCCATCCTTAACTATTAGGGTAATGTGTTTAGCCCCTGCATCTATTGCATTTTCCAAAAGTTCTTTTACAACGCTAGCTGGTCTTTGAACAACCTCTCCGGCTGCAATTTGATTAGCTACATGATCTGGTAAAAGTGTTATTGAATTCATACAAGTATAAGATTTCAAATTTAATCAATAAGTAAGTAGAAAAAGTTAACATTTGTTTTTAATTTTCCAGCGAAAAACCAGTAAAACGTATTTTTTGAACCATTTATTCACTAAATTTTTAGATAGCTTCACTCATTTTATTTTTATGTAAATATTTGTTTATCAACAAGTTAACATATGTCAAGTTCTGATTGGAGCTTTTCTCTAAAATTTGTTCAAAAATTTTCACTATGTTAGTTGTCTATTTTTGATATAAATACTATGGGAAGTAAACGTTTACTTTGGTCTTTTTTAGCGTGGTTTGTTCTTACTGGAACTCAATTATTTTCGCAAATAAAAATAAATAATATTGCCTTTGCTAATAAAGTTGTGACGGCCGATTCACTCGTAGGATTTGACGAAGAATATTACAAACAAGTAGCTTTGGAAGAGGGAATTTTTGGTAACAATTACGTTTCATTCATGAACTCTCGTAAAAGATTGTTTATTGATGAGAAGTACAAACTTAGACAACTATACGAAACACCTGTAGATCCGGCCACTATACCTCCCAATGCGCAATTTAATTTTAAACCCTTGGGAAATGGAGCTAATATCAACGCTGCTCCCTGTGTAAACGAGGGTTTTGAAGCTGGAAATTTAAGTGGTTGGGTAGCGAATATGGGACAAAATTCTAACTCTTGCTTGTATCCTACCACTACTGGAACCGTGAGTTTCCCATCCACTTCATTAAATGTAGTTACACTTCCCTTTAGTGACCCTTTAATTGGTACCATTCCTTTATCTCCCTTTTCGGGGAATAAGGCTTTAAAAATAAACGATGCAAACCTGAGTTTTAACGGCGACGTCGTGCGTGTAAGGCAAAATTTTAATGTAACGGGAACCAATTTTTTGTATGAGTTTGCATATAAGTCCGTTATGGCAACTGCACATCCTTGTTGCCAACAAACATACATGCGCGTTGCTTTGAGAAATAGTTTTGGCACTCTGTTGGCGTGCCCCATATTCACTTTTGCACCACCCATTGGCGGTACTGTTAGTTGTTCTTCGCCAGGCATCGCTTGGACAAACACAAGCATAGCTACCGGGCAGGGAGTTTTTGCAGTAGCTTTCAATCCTACTTGGCAAAAATACTCTATTGATTTAACGCAGTATATTGGAACTTCTATTAGTGTCGAAGTGAGTGTAGCAGACTGTTCGCCTACTGGCCACTGGGGCTATGTTTATTTTGACTCTAATTGCAACTCTTTGGGCTTTACGCTGACCACCCCGAGTACTGGTACCACGTATATTCCGGCACCTTCTCAAACGGTAAATATTGCCGCTGTTTGTGCGCAAACCGCAACACTTTCCGCGCCCGCGGGTCTTGGCCCTTATGTTTGGAACGGACCTCCAGGTAGTGGTATTACATCGAATACCAATCAAGTTATTTCAACGAACGTCGCTGGCTCCTATAGTATTTCAATGACACCCGCCGGTGCCTGTTTACCGATTACCCGTGTTGTTGCTCTTAACTTTGCGCCTCCTACAACTATAAACATTACACCTTCAGCGACTATTTGTGCTGGAAACAATGCCACACTCAGCGCAAGCGGTGCACTTACATATACGTGGGCTGGTGGTGCACCAGGCTCCTCAAGTCTTGTCGTTAACCCATTGTTAACTTCAACCTACTCTTTAACATCCCAGACAGGAACCTGTTTCGGATTTTATACCAGCACAATTACGGTTAACCCGGTTCCCTTTATTACGCTAAGTAACCCAAGTGGTAGTGTTTGTTCTGGATCAGGCGCAACCCTTACTGCCAGTGGTGCAGGTGTGGGCGGTACATATTCATGGCAACCCGGCGCCTTGACGGGATCGCAAGTTGTGGTGTTTCCTTCAACTATTACTACTTATACGGCTTTTGGTACCCCGACAACGGGTTGTCCAGGCACAGCAACAACCGTTGTAGGCGTTAGCGCATCATTAAGCCCCATTGTTGTAAATCTTACAAATCCGTCGAGCTCGGTTTGCGCCGGTACACCGGTTACTCTTTTTGGTAATGCCGCTTCTTTCACCTACAATCCTTCCGGGGCTTCGGGAAATCCTGTAATCGTAACACCTTCGGTTACTACAACGTACACGGCCACTGGCTCGAACGGTGTATGTACAGCTACCACTGCAATTACCGTGAGTGTTGATCCTGGACCAACGATGACAGTGAGCGGAACTCCAACAATTACCTGCCCTTACACCTGTGGAACACTAACTTCAATTGCTCCCACCTCACTCGGATTTACTTGGACACCACCTGGCTCTACTTACGGAGGAACAACCAGTGCTCATGTCGTCTGCCCAACTGTAACCACAACATATTCCGTTCAGGGTATAAATTTAGCTGGTTGTAAATCCACTTACACTATTAATCAGGTGGTTAGTCCTGTGCCAAATATAACAATTACACCTGCTACACCCAGTATCTGTTCAGGCAGTTCAATTTCTCTTTTAGCTTCAGGAGGTTCCACTTACACTTGGACTCCAGGGGGATTCACTACGGCAAATATTATTGTTTCACCTACAATTTCTACTACCTATACCATTATTTCAAGTAATGGAACCTGTACTAGTTCAGCGACCTCTGTCTTGGTGGTCGTTCCTCTGCCTACAGTAAGTGCTGTTAGTTCCGCATCAACAATCTGTTCTGGTCAATCAGTCAATTTGAATGGATTTGGTGCGACGTCATACACGTGGATGCCCGGTTCCTTAACGGGTTCTAATGTTGTAGTTTCTCCAACGGTTAACACTACTTACACTTTGACGGGTAATTCGTCAGGTTGCAGTAGTACGGCTACTGTAGCGATTATCGTTAATCCGAATCCCACAATTGTGGCAGTGCCTAGTCCAACAGCCATTTGTACAGGATTTAGCTCCACTATTTCTTTATCTGGGGCGCTTACTTATACAACTACCGGTGCTTCAATTGTTAGCTTTACTCCCTTGGTTGTAAATCCGGTAACTACCAGTACGTATAACATCAGTGGCACGAATGCATTTGGTTGTTTGAGTTCTACCGTTATTACTATTGTTGTAAAACCGCTTCCCACGGTTGTTGCATCGGCCTCGAGTCCTTCAGTTTGTGCGGGCAATTCGGCTACCTTAAGCGCCATAGGTGCGTCTGTATACTTATGGAATCCAGGAAATTTGTCAGGAGCCAATGTCGTGGTTACACCTACCGGCAACACAACCTACACAGTTGTGGGAACAAGTTCGCTAGGTTGTTCAAATCAGACTACCATAAGTATTTTGGTTGTACCGATTCCAACAATTACAGCCAATGCTTCACCAGTAGCCATTTGTCCGGGAAGTTCGTCTACACTTACAGCTACGGGGGCAACATCTTATACCTGGAATCCGGGAGGACTTTCTGGCACTCCGGTTACCGTTACACCAACAATTACAACTACATATACTCTTATTGGTTCTAGTGGAGGTTGTAGCACTAACACGACGGTTATTGTTACTGTAAATCCAACACCAACCTTAACGGCAACGGCATCGCCAACAGCTATTTGTCCGGGAGGAAGCAGCACGTTATCTGCTACCGGTGGTGTTTCTTATACCTGGAATCCTGGAGGACTTTCCGGTTCACCGGTTACTGTGAGTCCGTTGGTTAACACTACTTATACGCTTATTGGAACCAATGCTTTAGGATGTTCTGCTACAAAAACAGTGGCTGTGATTATCAATCCTAGTCCAACTATTACCGTTAGTGCATCCACTCCTTCTATTTGTGCGGGTAGTAGTGCTGTGTTGACAGCTTCAGGTGCAGTAACTTATTCTTGGAATCCGGGAGGATTATCCGGAACTTCGGTAACGGTTACACCAATAGTTACTACAACTTACACTGTTACGGGAACTAATTTAACGGGTTGTACAGGTCAAAAAACAATTACCATTATTGTTGTACCGATTCCAACAATTACAGCCAATGCTTCACCAGTAGCCATTTGTCCGG
>CALMND010000077.1 GCA_937868565.1 uncultured Bacteroidota bacterium
GCAATTTTTTGATAAAATTTACACAGGGGATACACAGGGCTTTGCCATTTTAGCCGTGCTGATGAACTGTTTTACAGCTATTTCGTTAACCTATATTTTCGGAACATTGTTAACAGCAAGTGGTAACCTTAAAAAACAAAATTTTGTTGCGTTGGGGGGCATTGCCATTAATGTGATTTTAAATTTAATTCTTATCCCAAAATTTTATGCTTTAGGCAGTGCTATTGCCAGTTTAGTAACTCAGCTATTGACGGGGTTATTGCAGGTTTATTTATGTTATAAAGTGTTCCACTTTAGTGTAAATAAACGACTTCTAATTTCTTTGTTTTTGTTTATTGCAGGTTTGTTTTTTATCAATTACTTTACTTTAAATTTGACTAAGCAGTGGATGTTTAATTTTGTAATAATGCTTATATTTAGTGGCTTACTGGCATTTGTTACAGGAATGGTTAATCCTAAATCTGTGCTTCGTTTTATTAAATATAAATAAATTATGACGGAAAATATTTCAGCAAAAGAACTCATTGCTAAAGTCATCACTTGGAGAAAAAAATTTATGTGGATCACTATTGTTTCCGCTTTAGTAACCGGTGTTGTGGTATTTATTATGCCCAAACAGTATAAGTCTACGGCCATTTTATTTCCTTCCAGACAGTTCTCGGTTTCTAAATTGGTGATTGAGGCTAATGCCGGTAACCAGGAAGATTATATGATGCTGGGGGACGCGGATGACTGTGAAAAACTTGTACAATTGCTTACTTGTGACGAGTTGAAAATAAAAGTGGCTGACGCTTTTAATTTATGGAAGCGCTGGAAAATAAAGGATACTGTTTTTTCTTACCACTATTTGAAGTTGAAATGGGAAGACATGGTGGTAATAAAACGCACTGAGTTCAATAGCGTTAGAGTAGAAGTGCACGATTATACTGCGAATGGCGCCGCCCAAATTGCTAACGGTATTTCTGATTACTGCGACAGCGTACGTTTTGATATGAACCGAAGAGTAGCCGGTCCGGTAGTGAAAATTGTAAAACAGGAATATGATAATACGCTCTTAAGAATGAAAGAGCTAGAAGACAGCCTTTTTAAATTAAGAACTTTGGGAGTTTTGCATTACAAAGAGCAAGTGAAGGCATATTCTAAAAGTTACGCGAAGGCTATTGAAAAAAATGATTTGGCTGCCATGAAGCGATTAGAATCCAAGTTGGATACCTTGAAAAAATATGGAAGTGCCTATCAAAATATTCATGATAATTTGGAGAAATATGGCGCAAAATATCCTGACATAAAAATGAAATATGACGAGGCTTTAGTTAATTATAACAGCTTAATTCCAATAAAGTTTGTAGTTGAAAAGGCCAAGCCAAACGAATTTAAAGCAAGACCAAAACGATTAATGTTTATTGCTATTGCTGTATTAGCGGCCAACTTGATGGGTCTTTTCTTTCTTTTAATAAAAGAGAAATTTGCTAAAGTTTCCAAATAATAGTACGTTAATTTCTCTTGGATGGAAGGTCTTTAATTTCGTAAAGCCTTATCTATTTCCGGTTCTTATGCTGGCTTATATAGCTGGTAATGCCTATATAATGGCATTTAAGAAATTTTACTTTTATCCGTTTAACTTCTTGCCTCTCATTTTATTTATTCTTTACACGGCTGTTTACCACTTGCAACAGTTGGTTTATATTCTGGCTTTTTCAACTCCTCTAGCAATTTCGCTTAAGGAGATGGGACTCACTCAAGGTCCGGACTTAAGTATACCTACCGAACCTTTAATGGCCGGAATCATGTTGGTATACCTTATGAATTCCATTAGTGCACCTTTGGGCGATCGAAAATTTATGAGACACCCGGTTACTATACTTATTGTCATTCAACTTTTTTGGATGCTGTTTACAACATTTACCAGTACCGATTTCGTTGTATCCATTAAATATTTTACTTCTCGTTTATGGTTTATATTTAGTTGTTATATCATAATCCCGCACCTTTTTCAGAATAAAAAGAATATAATCAACTTCGTTTTCGCTTATGCAAGTGCCTTGGCAATTGTTGTCTGTTACACAACGATTATTCATTCACAATTTAATTTTAACGACAAAGCCGCCGATTGGGTTGTATCACCGTTTTACAACGATCATACCGCTTATGGAGCCGCTCTAGCCATGTTTATTCCGGTTATGTTTTCCATGTTGCTGCTAAAGGATATACCCAAATACTTGAAAATTATATCCTTGATTTTGTTTCTTATGTTTATGACTGCAATTATTTTGTCGTTTGCAAGGGCTGGATGGCTAAGTTTGGTCATTGCAATTGGTGTCTTAGTAACACTGGTGCTTAAAATAAAATTCCGAACCATCATACTAACACTCGTTACGATGACAGTTTTGTTTTTTACTTTTCAAACCGAAATATTAATGGTGTTAGGAAAGAATGATACCGATGCTGAAGGCGGTTTTGAAAACAACATCACTTCCGTTTCCAACATTTCAACGGATGCATCCAACCGCGAGCGTATTAACCGATGGAGTTGCGCTATAAGAATGTGGGAAGATAAGCCGGTTTTTGGTTGGGGACCGGGAACGTATATGTTTAAATACGCACCCTATCAGTTAAGTTATCAGCTCACAGTCATCAGCACAAATTTTGGAACAAATGGCAATGCGCATAGTGAATACCTCGGACCCTTGGCTGAACAAGGTGTACTGGGTATTTTGATTGTCTTGGTCCTTTTGTTTTACGTAAGCGCTTTTGGTTATCGTTTGGTTTATACTTTGGCAGATAGGGAAGACCGAATTCTTTGCGGCGCTTTGTTTCTGGGCTTAATGACTTATTTTGTTCATGGATTTTTTAATAATTTTTTAGATACCGATAAACTTTCTTTGCCCTTTTGGGCCTTTCTAGCGGCTTTGGTATGCTTTGATCTTTTTTATTCCAAGAAACCAAAAGAAGCAAAAACTGTTAACCCTGTATAGGTTTATTTTATCATGAATATTAAGCAAACTATAAAATTATTTCTACCTAAATACCAAAAATTAATTTTGGAATATAAGGTTGACATGAAACCCAGATATGGCTACGGTAAAAAAGCAAATGCTCAACTTTATGATATTATAAATGCGAATCGTAGTATGTATGAGATGTATAGTGAAGCGATTCTTAAATTTAGAGAGGTATTTAATTTAATTAAAACGTCAGATAAAGAAAGTAACGAAAACGAACCCGCTTGGAATAATGGCTTCTTGCCGGGCCTGGACATTGCAGTGCTCTACACTTTTTTGAATGAATTTAAACCAAAAAAATACATTGAAATTGGCTCTGGCAATTCTACCAAAGTAGCCCGTAAATCGATTAGAGATAATAATTTAAATACTGAAATTATTTCCATAGACCCCTTTCCACGAGCAAATATAGACCATCTGGCAGATAAGGTAATTCGCCAACCTTTAGAGAATATGAGCGATTATTCTATGATTACTGATGGATTGATGGCTAACGATATTTTGTTTATTGATAACTCTCATAGAGTATTGCCCAATTCCGATGCCACGGTTTGTTTTCTGGAGTTAATGCCCAAACTAAAGCCAGGTGTGATTGTTCATATTCATGACATTTATTTGCCTTATGATTATCCTCAGGATATGTGCGATAGATTTTATTCCGAACAATATGTGCTTGCTGCGTTTTTATTAGCCAATCCAAAAAAATACGAAGTTTTGTTTCCTGGCATTTTTGTGAGCGAAGATAAGGCCCTTGCTCAAAAGTTGGAAACTCTTTGGCAAAGCGAGAATACAAGAAATGTGGAAAAGCACGGGGGTTCGTTTTGGTTTAGAGTGAATTAATCAAAAATTCAAATCCCCAACCTTTAAGGTAAGCAGGGCAATGTCATCCGGAAATTCAAGTTCTCCTTTAAACTCTTCGGCATAAGAAAAAATGGCATCGTTTATTCCTTCAGGAGTCAATGAATTATTTTTTTCAATAATTTCTTTTAAAGATTCAACTGAAATATTAGTACTATCCGAATTATAGGTATCGGTTAAGCCATCGGTGTAACACACTAATGTAAAATCTGAGGCATAATTAAAAGTTTCCACTTCCACCTGCAATAAACCCTCATAAACCCCGAGTATAGTACAACCTTTGCTGAGTTCTGAAAATTTATTTTCATTAAAAAGAATAGGGGAGTTGTGCCCGGCGTTAATATAGGTGAATTGCTGGCTTTTGGTATTTAATTTGCCAATAAAAAGTGAGACGAATTTTTCATGTTTGGTATTTGCTATGACTCTCTTATTCAGTTCAATAACAATGTCTTTTAAATTATGTGTATAGTTAATCAAACTATGTAAGGTAGCCTGGATATTGCTCATTAATAATGCAGCGGCAACCCCTTTACCACTTACGTCGGCCAAACAAAAAATGCATTCATGATTATTGAGTTGGAGAAAATCATAATAGTCACCGCCCACCTGTTCGTGTGGCTTATATTTAGCCGCTACTTGCAGGCTTTCCGCATTTGGTAAGATGTTAGGAAAAAGCATTTG
>CALMND010000078.1 GCA_937868565.1 uncultured Bacteroidota bacterium
AAAACAATCCGGATAAAGCTATTATGTATTGTAGAAAATATGATGAGACGAAGGATTCAACTTTTTCAAAAGAAACCGCAAGAAGATTTTCTGAAGCACAAACTAAATTTGATAGTGAAAAAAAAGACATTGAACTACAAAAAAACAAGGCTGAACTAATAGCTTTGGAAAACGGGAAAAAAGTTAGAAATTTTGCTATTAGCTTTATCATTACTTTGTTCGTAGCTATGGCCATGATCGCCTACAATTACTATCGCAAAAAACAAATTCAGCTGAAGGCTGAGCGAATCGCGGAATTAGCCGTGCAAAAGGATATTCGGTCAAAAGCCATTATCGAGGCAGAAGAAAAAGAAAGGATTCGTATCGCTAAAGACCTTCACGATGGTGTTGGGCAATTGCTTTCTGCCGCCAAATTAAATCTAAGCAATCTTGAAAATTCATTACAATCTTTAAGTGTTGAGCAAGAGGTTGCTTTTAAAAACGCCTTGAGTTTGGTGGACGATTCCGTTAAAGAAGTAAGAGTTGTGTCGCATAACATGATGCCGAACACACTCCTCAAACAAGGTTTGGTCAGTGCTGTGAGGGAGTTTATTACCAAAATTCAAAATACCCCTAACCTAAAAGTAAACTTGGAAGTGGTCGGCTTAAATGAGAGGCTGGAACCAGAAAAAGAAAGTTTACTGTATCGTATTATTCAGGAATTGGTTTCAAATATTATTAAACACGCAAAAGCCAGTCAATTAACTTTACAGATAATCAAACATGACAAGGAACTATCCATCTTTATGGAAGATAACGGAATTGGTTTTGACACGTCAAAAATAAATTCTTTTGATGGAATCGGATTAAAGAATATAATTTCACGCGTTGAATTTATTAGTGGTAATATTCACTTTGATTCAGAAATGAACAAGGGAACCCGCGTGATAATAGATGTTCCAGTATGATAAATTTTGTAAAAGATTATTTTCGGTTTCTTATTCCAGTATTCTTAATGCTTGCTTTACTGGTAATTGGTACGGCCGGTTATATGATTATTAGTGGCTACAGTTTTTTCAATGCGTTTTATATGACCGTTATTACCGTAGCGACCGTGGGCTATGGCGAAATTGAACCACTGGGAACCGGAGGCAGAACTTTTACGGCTTTTTTAATCATCACAAGTTTTGGTACATTTGCTTACGCTGTTTCCAGTATTACTAAATTTGTTGTTGATGGAGAGCTTAATTTATTTTTTAAGAATAAAAAATTGAACGCATCAGTAGAAAAGCTAACGGACCACGTCATCATTTGCGGCTATGGCCGTAATGGCAGGCAGGCCGCCCACGTGCTTAAAAAGCATAACAAACGATTCGTAGTTATTGAACAAGACGTTTCTCTAACTTCGAGCATTAATCATAAATTTTCTGATTTGGTTTTAACAGGTGACGCCACTCAAGATGAAATACTGCTTAAAGCGGGAGTTCTAAAGGCAAAAGCTCTTATTACGACATTACCTGGAGATTCGGCCAACGTTTTCATTGTTCTTACCGCCCGCAACCTTAATCCGGGATTGACCATCATTTCGCGCGCCAGTGACGATGGGAGCGATACAAAGTTGAGAATTGCAGGGGCCAACAACGTAATTATGCCCGACAAGGTAGGCGGCGCGCATATGGCTGGTCTGGTAATGAAACCCGATGTAATTGAATTTTTAGATTACATCACAGCACAAAGTGCCGGAAGCATTGGATTGGAAGAAATTTCGTTCGATGTAATTCCTGAAGAGCTTAAAAACAAAACATTAAAAGATTTTGAAATCCGAAACAAAAGTGGCGCTTCCATAATCGGTTTTAGATCGGTGAATGGTGAATACACGATTAATCCCGGACCAGATACAAAAATCATTGCGCGATCGAAGTTATTTGTCTTAGGTAACAACGAGCAAATAAAAAATTTAAAAGCTTTGTTTCACGTTAAGACATAAACCACAAGAGTAGGAGCCAACAACTAATGCATCCTTTATATGACGCTACTTCGTACATTCATAGCACGTTTGGTATAGCATTAATTTTGGTACTTATATAGTAAGAGCACGCTTGCGGTTTTAATTAATCGTTGACTTTTTTGTTTAGTGCTGAATTCAAGCATAACATTGACCAATTTTAAATCGAATTTACGTTAAAGAGAATTCGAGTTATTTTTAGTTTCTGTATTAACAAATAGATCCTTACTTTTAGGATTCACGTCGCAAGTATAATTTTAATAAGCACATAGAGTGAAATGTTTTAAACCATGAATAAGATAGTGTTCTATTTCCTTTTAACCGGTTGCTTTGCACAAAATTTTAAAGGGCAAGGGCATACTAAAATGGATTCGCTCGCGAGCCTTTTAAAAAATAAGAATCTTACATTGGAAAAAAGAGCCGAAGTTTTATATCGACTGGCCAAAAATTATTTGCATGTTAATTCCTTACTGTGTTATACCTATGCTGACAGCGCTATTGCACTCGCAGGTCAAACAGATAATAAAAAAATAAAAGCTGAGGCCTATAGCTTGCAAGGAGTCGTTCATAAAAACAACGGTGAATTTCAAAAAGCTATTGAAAAACATATTCAGGCATTAGGCATAAAGGAAGCCAATAAAGACACGATGGGTGTGGCTATTTGTTATAACGATATTGGTGTGCTTTATAAAGTAATGAAAAATTACTCCAGAGCAATCGTATTCTACAAGAAATCAAACACACTTTGCGGTCAGATTAATCTGGGAAAGGGTGTAGCTCAAACATACAACAATATTGGAACTGTCTTCAGTGAGTTGGGGAACAAAGACAGCGCCATAGTATATTATAAAATCGCTTTAAGCGTAGCGGAAGAAATCAAAAATGACGCGGCAATAAGTACTGCGTGCAGTAATATAGGAGAATACTATGGAAATAAAGGTAATAACAAGCTCGCTTTGGAGTATTTTAAAAGAAGTCTAAAAATTGATATGGCCGAAGGTAATATTTACGGAATAATTATGTCGTACATCAATATTGGGGGAGTTTATACACAACAGAAAAGATACTCAGAAGCGATAATCAACTACAAAGAGGCTGAAAGACTTTGTATTGAAAACAATGAAAGGCCCATGCTAAAGGATTTATATTGGTCTATGTCTCAGTGTTATGCCTTTAACAATGAAAAAGAACTTGGCTATGACTATTTGTTGAAAAATAAAAAACTAAGCGATAGTCTTCAGGTTGGAGAGATAACTAAAAGCATTTTGGATGTTGAAACTAAATATCAAACCGAAAAAAAGGACCTTGAAATTGCTAAAAACAAAGCGGAGCTAGAAACAAAGGAAAAACAGGCACATATTAAAAACGTTATTCTAGTTTCCGTTATATTATTAATGATTTTTTCGGTTGCCTTTGGAGTTTTGTTCTATCGAAAAAAACAAATTGAACAAGACGCCAGAATTAATTCAGAAATTGCACTACAGAAAGATATTCGCTCCAAAGCCATTATTGAAGCCGAAGAGAAAGAGCGCATAAGAATTGCCAAAGACCTTCACGATGGTGTCGGGCAATTGTTATCCGCAGCCAAACTAAACTTGAGCAACCTGGAAAATTCTCTACAATCTCTCAGTACCGATCAAGACATTGCTTTTAAAAATGCTTTGAGTTTGGTAGATGATTCAGTGAAAGAAGTAAGAGTTGTTTCCCATAACATGATGCCAAATACACTCCTCAAGCAAGGTTTGGCAAGCGCAGTGAGAGAATTTATCACCAAAATTCAAAATACTCCCAATCTAAAAGTAAACCTGGAGATGGTTGGTTTAAACCATCGTTTGGAACAGGAAAAAGAAAGCGTATTGTATCGGGTTATTCAAGAACTCGTTTCAAACATTATAAAGCATGCTAAGGCCAGTCAATTGACTTTGCAGATAATTAAGCACGATAAGGAATTATCTATTGTGATGGAAGACAATGGAATTGGCTTTGATGTATCAAAAATAAATATGTTTGACGGAATTGGTTTAAAAAATATTATTTCGAGGGTAGAGTTTATTAATGGTAACATTCATTTTGACTCTACTCAAGGAAAAGGAACAACGGTTACTATAGAAGTCCCTCTTTAATCAAACAGGGTCAACGTCAACGGCAATTCGGTAGCGCCAATTTTTGTAATTATTTTGCAGTGTATTCATTGCCTCGTGGACGTTCTTGCGAATTTCTATTAGTGCATCGAGCCTTGAAGTTTTAATTAAAATACGTTTGTAATATTGATTTTTGATTTTTGAAATCATGGGAAACTCGGGACCCAAAAGATTCTCGCCAAAATAAGGTTTTAAGAGTGCAAACAATTCTGCCGAAAGATGATTTACTTCATTTGTGTCTTTTGAAATTACCGATACTTCTAACAAACGAGAAAAAGGCGGATAATTAAAGTCTTTTCTCTCTTTTAGACACTCTTCATAAAATTCTGAAGTTTTATTTTGAGTGATGTATTGTATCACTTTGTGTTCGGGTTGTGAAGTTTGTACATAAACATTTCCAACTTCCTTACTTCTTCCCGCTCTGCCCTTTACCTGTGTTATAAGTTGAAAGGCTTTTTCGAAAGAACGAAAGTTCGGAAAATTTAGAATGGAGTCGGCATTCAACACCCCAACCACACTCACATTATTAAAATCCAAGCCCTTGGTTACCATTTGCGTGCCGATTAAAATATCTA
>CALMND010000079.1 GCA_937868565.1 uncultured Bacteroidota bacterium
TTTCTTACACAACTCCACTTATTTTTCCCTTCAGCTATAATTTGCTGATTTACATGAAAAAACTATTATTAGGCTTTATTTTTTTTACTTGTATAATTTCCAAATCTCAGGTAAACCTTACGTCAAGTTTAGCAGCCTGCTATGCTTTGAATGGAAGCGGAACAGAGCCAATAAATAACTTAACTGGCACCTTAAGTTCTGTTACTTCAACTTTGGATAGGTTTAATAATCCCAATTCGGCGTTGATGTTTAACGGTACAATACAAAGTTATATTGCGCTACCCGATAATCCATTATTAAAACCTTCTAACGCTATCAGCTTTTCAAGTTGGGTAAAACCCACAAGCTTAAACGCTAACCAATATGTTTTATTTACAAAAAATAATACCTTTTCTAATTTTGAAAGCTACGCGCTTGCCATAGCAAGTGGATTTGGGGGATATAAGTTCAGAGGAGAAAAAGGAAATGGTTTAGGTGGCACTAATCAGGCAGATTGTGTAACAACATTAAGTGTCAATACATGGTATCACATTGTTCTTACGATAGATAATTCCTTCATGAAACTGTATTTAAACGGAGTTTTAGAAAACTCGATTAGCTTAACAATTAACAGTTTCAATTATCAGGCTGGCAAAAAAGTTTATTTGGGTGGTTCTAACGAGCCGAGTTTTAATTTACCATTTTTTGGTGTGATGGATAATACTAGATTTTACAACAGAGTAATAAATGCGGCTGAGGTGTATGAATTATTTACACAAGACCCTTCCTGCATGCCGGCTATAGGCTTGCCCCCGGTGGCCTCCTTTACCAGCTCAGCTATACAGGTATGTGCCGGCAGCACTCTTGCGCTTTCCGACTTATCTAGCAATTCACCAACGTCATGGAACTGGCTATTGACAGGCCCATCTACTGTCTCGTCAGCCGTAAGCTCACCAGTGTTTTCGCTTAATATTCCTGGCAATTACACGGTTTCTTTGGTAAGTTCTAATGTTGCCGGTGCAAGTAATACAGCTACTCAGTCTATCCTTGTTTTACCTAATCCAACTATTACTCTAGCTCCCAGTAATACAGTTTTATGTCTTGGCCAAAATGTAACTTTAACAGCAAGTGGAGCAAATAGTTATACCTGGAGCAATAATCAAACAGGCGCTTCAATTACAGTAAATATTGCAGCAATTAATACCATTAGTGTTGCGGGAACGGGGACTAGCGGTTGTGTGAGTACCTCAAGTATCACATTACAAGGCGCAACATTGCCCATAGTAAATATTTTTGCATCCGACACATTGATTTGTTCCGGAGATAGCGTCATGCTGAGTGCGAGCGGTGCTAACACCTATTTCTGGTCTAACTTACAAGGCGGAGCCTCTATTTTGATAACTCCAACCGCAAGCGCTATTTACAGTGTCTCAGGTACTAATGCCAGTGGTTGTAGCTCCGGTGCCACCGTAGGAGTTGTTGTTGCGCCTTTGCCAGCCGTTACCGTGGCAAGCACTAAGAGCATTATTTGTAGGGGGGAGAACGTCATTCTGACTGCAAGTGGTGCTATAAGTTATTTTTGGAGCACTTCACAAACATCCACCAATATTCAGGTAACCCCTGCAGTAAATACTATTTACAGCGTTTCCGGGACTAATGCCAGCGGTTGTAGTGCAAGTGCTACCGTCGGCATAATAGTTAAGCCTTTACCAGTTATCTCAGCAATGAGCAGTAGAAGCGTTATTTGCAGAGGAGAGAAAGTTATCCTAATAGCTAATGGTGGTTTAAGCTATATTTGGAGCAATTCTCTCAATACGCCTACTATACAAATAGCTCCAGCCTCTTCATCCGTTTATACTGTAACAGGATTTGACGCTAGCGGATGCAAAGGTACTGCGTTTGTAAATTTGATTGTGAGTGAATGCACTCAGTTGTTAAACGGCAATTCTAATTATCACTATTTTAAAGTTTATCCAAATCCAAGCAAGGGTATACTAATTGTTGAATTATTGCGGGAGGAAACAGGTTTTGTAACTATCTTTAATTCGCTAGGTTATTTAGTACTTTCAAAAGAATTCGTAGACAATGAAAAAGTGTTTGTTGATTTTCAAAATGAAAGCAACGGACTTTATTTTGTTAATATAAAAATCGGCGAAAACATCTACACCACAAAAATTATTAAGGACTAAAATAAATCATTCATTTTCTAAGTGGATTTTATTTCTGTCTTCTTAAACTTTGCTGTTTCGTAAAAAATAAACGGCACTATAATTACCGTTGGCCCCAGCCAAACCACAATTTCGGGTAATCCCAGCCACCGATTGTTGTTAACCACAAATGCTGTTATGGCTCCGATATAACTTCCAAGCATACCTGCAATATGAGCAATAAGCCAGTAGTTTTTACCGGTTACCTGTCCACGCAAACGTTTTAAATTGGATTGGCTTCCACGTAAACCTATTATGCCAAAAACAACTGCTATAATCCCTCCCTGTACTTCGTATTTAATCATGTAATATATACCAAAAATTATTAAAGAAGAATTGGCAAGTATATTCACGACTTCGATTATCCAGTCAACTCTTAGGGGTTTTTGTCCCTCATGTAACTTTTTTAGTTTTAAAGAGCGATAAGCTGTTGTTGTTGCATGATAAGTAAAAATGGCAATAAAAAACAAAAACAGATTAAACTTATAAAGTGACATGGGAATGGCGGTGGCAAAAATTACTGTCATACACCAAAAGTAGAATTTACCTATTGGCTTATGCCTCTTTACGTCTTTGCGAAGTAATATAGCCGCTAAGCCACTTAATAACGCAAAGCCCCCGGCGGTTATGTGAAAGATTTTTAAAAGGAGCATAAAAGTTGCCATAGTGAGTGTTTTTTGCAACAAAACTAGCGCACTGAAAGTACTTTTTCCAAATTAAAGGGTTCATTTACAACGTTTTGTGGTAAATAACAAGTTGATGGGACGAATGATGGGTTTTTTGGGACAAACAACAAAGCTTATTGCAGATGTTTGAGTTTTTCGCCTATTAAAGGAATGTAATTTCTGGATACAGGGAGGGTTTCTTCACAGAAATTTAAATACAACTTATAACCTGCCGCATTGCCTTCCACCTGATTTACCATATTAAGATTTACAATATACGTCCGGTGGCACCTTAAAACTGTGGTTTGATGTATCTGACTTTCTATTCGTTTCAAACTACTACGAAGGAGGAGCTTCTTTTTGTTTTCCTTTTCGTCTAGGTAAACCACATTGGAGTAGTTATCGGCAGACTCTATGTAAATTAACTGTGCCAGTTTGAGTAATATAAAGTCTTTCTCATTTTCAGAAACAAGTTTAATTTCCATGTTATTTAAAACAGGCTCAACAGTGCTGTCGGAATTTGTTTTCAATTTGGCCTCGGGTATTTCATTTTGCTGTTTTAGTTGTAACTGCTCGTTAATTTCGAGTGTTTGTTGGAGGTTGATTTTGAGAAGTTTATTGTGTTTGAGAATAACGTGCAGAATAACCGG
Organism: uncultured Bacteroidota bacterium; assembly: GCA_937868565.1. Lineage (GTDB taxonomy): Bacteria > Bacteroidota > Bacteroidia > B-17B0 > Aurantibacillaceae > Aurantibacillus. Next base: position 3,502 of record CALMND010000079.1, read on the forward strand.
AAAAACACCAACAAGGCAGGTAATCCCAAATGCGTTGATAAATGTAAAAAGTCCAAGATGCATATTAAAAAGTAATTTACTGTACACCAAATTACCACAAGTGATAGAAAGTAGAATTGTAACAATAGTAAGCACCTCCTTAAAAATGGTCCATGTTTTATCAATTGGCCAAAATCGCAACCATGCCAGAATAATAAAATTAATAAGACTTGGAACTAGAAAAGAAATAAACCCGAAACCCGCTAATTTTATAATTTTGTAATCTGTTTGCCATTCGTTTATTTGAAAGGGTTGAAAAAAAATAAGAAAAAAGGCAACAAACAACCCGATAAAAAAATTGTTAATGATTGCCCGCTTAATATCGCCTATAAATGGATACGGTTTGGTTAAAAACGAAAACATTCGAATCAGATTAAATCACCGTATAAATCGAAATCAGTTGCACTGCTTATTTTTACATGTGCAAAATCACCAATCCGAGCGTAGTTATCTGCACTACTTTTTACTAACACTTCGTTATCTACGTCCGGACTATCAAACTCCGTTCGGCCAATAAAATAATCTCCTTCTTTGCGGTCGAATAGCACTTTAAAAGTTTCGCCAATTTTTTGCTGGTTAATTTTGTAAGAAATTTCCTGTTGAAGTGCCATCACGGCATCCGCACGCTTCTTTTTTATTTTTTCGTTCACATCATCTTTTAAAAGATGGGCATGAGTATTTTCTTCATGTGAATATGTAAAAATGCCTAAGCGTTCAAATTTGGTATCTCCAATCCAACGCAGCATTTCTTCGTGATCCCTCTCTGTTTCCCCAGGATAGCCCGCTATTAATGTGGTTCGTAATGCAATGCCAGGGACTTTGTCTCTTATTCTATTTACTGTATCGATGGTTTTCTGTTTGGTTATTCCACGACGCATACTGGTGAGCATGTTATCACTAATATGTTGCAGAGGCATATCCAAATAATTACACACATTCGTTTTAGCTTTCATCACGTCCAACACTTCCATCGGGAAACCACTGGGGAAAGCATAATGCAAGCGTATCCAATCAATTCCTTCTATATTACTCAATTTATCAAGTAAATTTGCGAGTTCTCGTTTTTTGTAAATATCCAAACCGTAGTAAGTAAGATCTTGAGCAATTAATAATAGTTCTTTAGTCCCCTTTGCGGCTAAGGTTTTTGCCCGGCCAACTAAATCATCAATTGCTACGCTTACATGTTTTCCGCGCATTAATGGAATGGCACAAAAGCTACAAGGTCTATCGCAACCTTCGCTAATTTTAAAATAAGCATAATGTTGAGGTGTGGTAAGCAAACGTTCACCAACCAGTTCGTGTTTGTAATCTGCTTTAAGCGTCTTCAATATTTTCGGAAGATCGCGAGTTCCAAAATAGGCATCTACTTCGGGAATTTCAATTTCCAAATCTTTTTTATATCTCTCGCTTAGGCAACCTGTCACGTATACTTTTTCAACAGCTCCTTGTTTTTTTGCTTCTACATAGCGTAAGATGGTGTCAATACTTTCCTGCTTGGCATTATCCACAAACCCGCAGGTATTGATAATTACAATTTGGTGGTCGTCACTTGTACCTTCGTGTTCTACGTTGAACTTATTAGCTTTCAACTGACCCATTAACACTTCACTATCCACAAGGTTTTTACTACAACCAAGGGTAACTACATTTATCTTGTTTTTTTTTAAAGTTTTCGTTTTCATTAGTCGTTAGCAAAGATACCATTTTGATAACAGAAACGATAAATTACTGTATGATAATATGTTGCTCTTGTTTTTACGTGTAAATATTAGTTTCGTATAATTAATTAGACAGAAAGCAACATGGGTAGAAAAATAAAATTGTCGGGATATTACCTCTGAAATTAAAAATTAGAAGTATTTTTATTCTTATTAAAGATGAAGCCTTTACTTAAAATTATTCTATTGCTTTTGCTTGTTACGCAAATCTATGCCCAGGAAGAGAAGCCCATGGACACGCTTTTGGCACTTAGTCACTCAAAAGTTGATACAGTGAGGTTTCAGGCTTATACAGATATAGCTTGGTCTTTTCGCGATACAAATCATAAAGAAGCTCTTCGTTATGCGAGCTTGTTATATGACGAGGCTTCAAAAAAAAGCAATAAAAAGTGGATGACCCGTGCAAATAGCGATATGAGTATCGTATACGAGTGCATGGGAGATGTAAAAAAAGCTACCGAATTTGCGGGAAAAGCGGTAGAATTAGCAAGAAAACACAATAGTAAAAAAGATTTGGCCGGTGCCCTGCTTAATCTTTCAAATATTAAACTACACAATAATCAGATTGCTGATGCTTTAGAATTACAATTAGAAGCTTTGGGACTATACGAAAACCTGAAAAAAAATAAGTACATAGCCATTTGCAGTAATGGTATAGCAATGTCGTATAACAGTATTGGAAAATTCAGAACGAGCAACTCATACGTCAAAAAAGTACTTAGCATAGATTTAGCGAAAAACAATTTCTATACCCAATCCGTTGCTTACGGAATAATGGGAGATAATTACAGGAGCCTTAATATACTTGACTCCAGTCTTTTCTGCTATTCGAAGACCAAAACAATGTGCGAAGAAATTCAGGATTTTGCCAATTATGCAACGGCATGTAACAATATCGGACAGCTTTATAGAGACATGAAGCAATTGGATAAAGCCGAAAAAGAATATAAAGATGCCCTTGAGGTAAGTAGAAAAATTGAGAACAAAGAAGGTGAGGCGTTTTATGAAGCCAATCTTGCTGACATTTTCCGAGAGAAAGGGGAATATTCTCAGGCCGAAAAAATGCTGTTGAACTCCCTTAACCTTTCAAAACAAATAGGAAGTGTAGAAGCTGAACAAATGGCATATGACTATCTATCAAAATTATATACCTATAAAAACA
>CALMND010000080.1 GCA_937868565.1 uncultured Bacteroidota bacterium
TGCTTGTCCATGACTGATATTTTTTAGGTTAAATTTAAAAATTAATAAGATGATGTATGTTACCTTAATTAAAAGAATTTCTGAATTTTAATTTTGTCTACGTTTAACACTGTCGCCTCGCCGCTTGTACACACAAACCCTTCATGATTTTTGATAACTGTTTCTATCACGGCGCGGTTTTTATCTTTAATTAGTTCTTTTACTGTAAAAATGGCCTGATATTTAGAATCAACATACATAGGTTTCAAAAAATTAAGAGATTGTTTTAAATAAATTGTGCCTTCACCTGGAAACAAAGTACCCAAAACCTTACTGAATAAAGAAGCACTTAACATGCCATGCATAATGGGTTTCCTAAACATTGTTGTTGCAGCGTAGCCTGCATCTATGTGAACAGGATTTTTGTCTCCAGTTACTTGTGCAAACTGATTCACTTCTTCCTGTGAAAATTGAAACTCATGTGTGTAAATCTGACCGACAGATATCATAAAAATAAATTTTGTTTAGACTTAAGAGGCAGACTAAAGTAATAATTAAATCTGATTTCCAAAAAAAACCGAAGATTTTTCATAGTTGCAAGTTTCTGTTGCGTAACAAACTATAGAAATCGCTGGGATTGAATGCGTTTGTAGAATCGGTTTAATTTTAATATTACCCGAAAGTGCAAAAAAAGAAATCCTACCTTTGGGCTCTGAAATTTGAAAACAACCCGGACTTTTAACATATGGCTTACCCACAAATAATTTTACATAAAGGCAAAGAGTTCTCTATGCAACGTTTGCACCCCTGGATATTTTCGGGTGCGATTGCAAAAAAAGATAACAATTTGCAGGATGGAGACATCGTAGAGGTTTACTCCAACAAAAACGAATTTCTTGCTACCGGCTATTATGCCAACGGAAGCATAGCTATACGTATAATATCTTTTCTGAAAGTGCGTATTGATGATAGTTTTTGGTTAGAAAAAATAACGAAAGCCTTTCATTACAGAAATCAATTAGGGATTTTAAACTCGAACACCAATGTGTGTCGTTTATTTTTTGGTGAAGGGGATGGTGTTCCAGGACTTATATTGGATTATTACAATGGACATGTTGTGTTCCAAGCTCACTCCTGGGGTGTGTATCAACAAAAAGAGAACATTTGTAATGCGATAAAAACCATATTGGGCAGTTCGTTAAAAAGCATTTACGATAAAAGCGCAGAGTCCATGTCAAAACACTTTGCAACTCAAACCCAAAACGGTTTTTTGTTCGGTGAGAAAGAGGAAATTATCGTTAAAGAAAATGGTCATTCATTTAAAATTGATTTTATTTATGGTCAAAAAACAGGCTTTTTTATTGACCAACGAGATAGCAGAAAACTTCTAGGCGAATTCTGTAAAAACAAAATCGTTCTAAACACATTCTCGTATACCGGGGGTTTCTCAGTGTACGCTGCCTCCCGGGGAGCTACCCGTGTTGATTCCGTGGATGTTAGTCAGTCCGCTATAGATTTGTGCAAGCAAAATATCGAACTAAATCATTTAACCAATCACGAGGGTTTTGCCGTTGATACTTTTGAATTTTTAAAAGACAAACAAGATGTTTACGATGTGATTATCCTTGATCCTCCGGCCTTTGCCAAAAGTCGGGACAGCAAGCATAACGCCATTCAGGGCTATAAACGTTTAAATGCATTAGCAATGAAGTTGATTAAAACCAATGGCATCATTTTTACATTTAGTTGTAGTGGCGTAGTCGACAAATATTTGTTCTACAATACTATCACATCAGCAGCCCTTGAAGCAAAACGTAATATTAAAGTATTACATTACCTCAACCAACCGGCCGATCATCCTGTTACACCATACTTCCCGGAAGGAGAGTATTTAAAGGGTATGGTTTTATGGGTGGAATAAGATGATGTTTAAACAAAGTGAATAGTTACTCAGTTTAAAAAGAAGATGTAAATTTGATTTAATGATTTTAGAACAACATCCATTTGACTTGATAAAAAATTCTTCTTATTCCAATGAATTAAAAGGAATAGCCGAAAAAATTTTTAATAGTGAAAGAATCTCCTTTAATGAAGGAGTTACTTTATACAAAGAAGCAGAACTTGGCTTTTTAGGCACTCTCGCCAATTTTGTACGCGAGAAAAAAAATGGAAACCGGGTTTATTTCAACCATAATTTTCATGTAGAACCCACCAATGTCTGCGTTTACTCCTGCGCTTTTTGCTCTTACTCCCGTTTAATAAAACATAAGGAGCAGGGCTGGGAACTCTCTGTTGACCAAATAATGAACATCATTAAAGGTTACGATAATCAGGAAGTAACGGAAGTACACATAACGGGCGGCGTGGTGCCAAAACAAGATTTGGATTTTTATACAGAGTTATTCCGGAAAATTAAATTGCATCGTCCGGCTTTGCATATTAAAGCCTTGACCCCGGTGGAATTTCACTACATTTTTAAAAAAGCCAAACTCACCTACGAAGAAGGTTTAAAACTAATGAAAGATGCTGGTCTGGACAGTATTCCCGGTGGTGGTGCAGAAATTTTTGACAAAGACATCCGTGACCAGATTGCGGGAGGAAAATGCACCACCGAAGAATGGTTGAGCATACACGAAATATGGCACCAAATGGGAAATTACTCCAATGCCACCATGTTGTATGGTCATATTGAAAGCTTTGAACACCGGATAGATCATATGGAACGTCTGCGACAATTGCAAGACAAAACAATGGGTTTTAACGCATTTATTCCTCTTAAGTTCAGGAACAAAGATAATCAAATGGCACATGTGTCTGAGGTGAGCGTGATTGAAGACCTAAGAAATTATGCCGTTGCCAGAATTTATCTTGATAATTTTCCTCACATCAAAGCCTATTGGGCCATGATTGGAAGAAACACAGCACAACTCTCCTTAAATTTTGGCACTGATGATTTAGATGGAACTATTGACGACACAACAAAAATATACAGCATGGCTGGTTCCGAGGAACAGAATCCAAAACTAAGTACTCAACAATTGGTTGATTTAATAAAAGCCGTCGGAAAAATTCCGGTACAAAGAGATACGTTATATAATGTGGTGAAGGAATATGGAGTTTAATTTAAGATATACAGTCACCTAAACTATTACCCGGGCATAGAGGGAATCGTTACTAAGTCAAAAGTAGAACACAAAAAGAGAGATTTTAGAAGTTGGAAGTTAATAATTCAAAGCTGCTCCGTATTGTTTATACTTGAGGGGTTCTTGGTGGTCTTTGTGTCTTAGTGGTAAAAGATTTAAGATTTCTTACCTTTACAGTGTTTTATTTACATCATGAAGTTTTACTTTGTTTTTTTAACCTTCTTGTTTTTGCAAATAAAATCGCAGGAAAATCAAGCTCGTGTTTTTATCTTAAAACCTTCTTTGGGCCTTAATGGATGTCAGATTCATGGAGACAGTTATTCGGGTTATGACAAACTTGGACTATTCGCAGGCATTGCTATCAATGCAAGAATTTCAGACCGGGCAAGTTTTGAATTAGGTTTTTATTTTTCCCAAAAAGGGGCCAGACACAATCAAAATCCAAAAATAGGTGATTATTCTTTTTATAGAGTCAATCTTAACTATTTGGATCTTCCGATATTATATAGATACCATGTCAATCCCGCCTATTTTATAACGCTAGGTCCTTCAGCTGCTTACCTTATTAGTTACTACGAGGATATAAATAACTCTAATGTCACCGGTCAAAGCAAATTCAATAAATTTGAAACGGGAGTTAATTTTGGTCTGGGTAGAAAAATTAAAGATAAAATCCATGTAGAAGTGCGAACTTCTAACTCTGTTACTGCAATTAGAAGTTACGGAAAGGTGGCCAATTTGGTATTTTATCCTAATCCTGTTGCACGCTTTTTCAATCGTGGCTTCTACAATAATATATTAACCGTACTTTTAACATACAAAATAGATTTAAAAAATAAACGTGCAGAATAAGGAACAAAAGATTATCGTAGCCATTACTGGAGCCAGTGGAAGCATTTATGCAAAAGTTCTATTGGATAAATTAGAAACATTAAAGGAACAATTAAGTGATGTAGCACTAGTATTTAGTGACAATGCGAAAACCGTTTGGCAACATGAATTGGGAAACAGCTATTATAAAAGCTACTCCTTTAATATTTATGAGAAAACAGATTTTATGGCGCCTTTTGCATCTGGCTCTTCAAAATATAATGTTCTCATTATTTGTCCTTGCAGTATGGGAACTCTAGCCAGAATTGCAACCGGGACCAGTGGAGATTTAATAACCCGTGCCGCTGACGTGATGCTGAAAGAAAGACGTAAATTGATTTTGGTAACGCGAGACACACCTTTAAGTTTGATTCACATTAACAACATGAAAACTGTTACCGAGGCAGGTGCAATTATTTGTCCAGCCTCTCCATCCTTTTACTCCATGCCCAAAACCTTTGAAGACATTGCAGCTACGGTAATTGATAGAGTCATTGACCTTGCGGGCCTTGAACAAAATTCTTACAGATGGGGGAATAAATAAGCATTATGATATAAATAATAGGCTCTACCAACTTCCTCCTGATCCACCACCACCAAAACTACCGCCACCAAAACCTCCCCAACCGCCTCCGCCAGATGAAGAACCTCCTCCACCCCAGGAACCCCCACCAAAACCAGAACCAAAACCTCCCCAATAACTGCGTCCACCTCTGCCAAAGGTGTAACCTCCGCCACCGCCACGATTTCTAAAAATAATTAAGAAAATAATAACAACGATAATGATAATAAGGATACTACCTCTTCCACCTTGTCCTCTTTCCTTTCGGTTACTTCTGCTGTAATCCTGAACATTAATTTCGCCTTTGGCCAATTTCATCAAAACACTTGTTGCTCTGTCTAAAGCCTCATAATAATTCCCCTGATTCATATAGGGATACATTTCTTCTTCACGTATTCTCTTTGTTGCTAAATCGGGAATCGCTCCTTCTAAGCCATATCCAACCGATATAAAAAGATCTCTGCGTCCTTTACCGCCGCTGGGTTTTATCAAAATAACAACGCCATTATTTACATTTTTTTTACCCACTCCCCATTCGTTTCCGAGTTTAATGGCATAATCAGAAGCGTCATATCCATTAAGATCATCTATTACCACCACACAAATCTGATTAGAAGTTGAATTGCTAAAAACCTCTAGTTTTTCTTCGAGTGCAGCTGCTTCACTTGGGTTTAAAAAATCAGGGAATTCTTTAGAGAGATTATTATAAAGACGCTGCGGATCGGGTCTTTCAACAATCTGTGCAAAAGCGGGATAGAGGAAAATAAAAAATAAAAAGCTAATTATTTTCTTCATCTCAAAAAGAAATTGAATTATTCAATTCATTGGTATCATCACTTTTTAATGGAAAAAACCTACCTAATTGAACGCCGCATTCGTTAATACAATTTACTAAGGCATCCGCTTTAGAATTTGCCTTGAACTGCTTTATAACACTATTGATTACAGACTGCCAGAATTCATTTCCTAATTTTTGATGAATACCTTCATCACCTACGATAGCAATTTTTCTGCTGCGAGTTGCTATGTATATTAAAACGCCATTCCGTTCCGAAGTTTCATGCATCTTTAAGCGCTTGAATACTTTTTGAGCGGCCTTTATTTCACTCCCAAAACAATAATTGGCTAAATGAATACGTATTTCACCGGAGGTATTTTTTTCCGCCGCTTCAATAGCCTTAATCAGCATTTCCTGTTCCTGTTGATTAAAAAAATTGCGGGCTCCAGACATGTGCAATAAAATGTTAGAAGAAACTAAAGCTCTACTTTAGGTGCTTTTTCTGTACCGGCATCCGATTCAAAATAAGGCATGGACGAAAATCCGCCAGCCAGCAAATTACCAGGAAAAAACTGTATAGACTTATTGTAGTCGCGTGATAAATCATTGTACTTCATACGCTCCGTTGCAACACGGTTTTCACACCCTTCTAAAGATACACGTAAATCCGAAAATGCCTGATTGGCTTTAAGATTCGGGTAGTTCTCACTCACCACTAACAAACGCGATAGAGCACCGCTTAACTCACCTTGCGCAGCCTTAAATTTTGCGATGGAATTATCATCCAGATTTTCGGGATTAATGCTCACTTGGGTTGCTTTTGCTCTAGCATTGATAACTGCCTCCAAGGTGCTTTTCTCAAAATTAGCTTCTCCCTTAACAGTTGCAACAATGTTGGGTATTAAGTCTGATCTTCTTTGATATTGACTTTCCACTTGTTGCCATTGTGCCCGTGCATTCTCTCTTAAGCCAACAAAACTGTTTCGTTTGTTACAGGCCCAAACACCACCAAATAAAACAAGTGCTCCAAAAACAAGTACTGTTATTAATCCTTTGCTCATAGTTAAAATTTATTGGTACGAAATTACTGGTAATATTGGTATACAACAAAAAAAATGGGTTGAACGGATAAAAACCTAGTCAAACGACTGAGAAGCTTTTTTAGATAACTCAATAAGTTGCTGATATTGCTCAGGTGAGAGATCGTTGTAATAGTAATTTATTGGGTTAACCCGTTCCCCATTTTTCATTACTTCATAATGGACGTGGGGGGCAGTACTTAAACCCGTACTTCCAACATAACCTATTAATTGGCCTCTGGCAATTTTTTGGCCCGCAACAACCGCAATTCGGCTCATGTGCCCATATAGCGTTTGATAACCAAAACCATGATTTAAAACCACGTGATTTCCGTAACCCTGAACCAAATTATCAGCTCTATCGACAATGCCGTCTCCGGTTGCATAAATTGGAGTTCCTTGCTCCGCAGAAAAGTCCATGCCTGGATGAAATTCCATTGTTTTATATATCGGATGAGTTCTCCAGCCAAAACCACTTGTTACAGCGTGCAACATATCTTTTTTATTTAAAGGCATAATTGCAGGAATTGACGCCATTAATTTTTCCTTACTCTTCGCCAAATTAACCACTTCATCAAAAGATTTGGATTGAATATAAATCTGCTTGGTAATTCTATCCATCCTTTCTGTCGAAGATTTTAAAAGATCGGAATTATCATAGGTATCAAAAATACTATACTTGTCGCTTCCTCCCGAACCACCCGAACGTATCGTTTTTGGTAAAGGTTCACTTTCAAAAATAGCTCTATATATGTTATCATCCCTGCTTTCTAAATCACTTAAAACCTGTTCGGCCTGCCCCATTTTTTTGTCCAACAAATCGTACTGTAAACGTAAAGCTTCTATCTCCCTGTCCCGCTTTTTCTCCGTAGGAGATGGTAAAAATTCTCGCGAAAGAATAATAGTGAGTGTCGCAAATACCAGACCTGTTGCTAAATAAGAGGTTATTTGCCAAAAACGCTCCCTAAAAGTAACTTTTACTTTTTCGTAAGTCAGAGATTTTGTATTAAATCTATATTTTACTTTTGACATTAGCCTGGCTTAAATAT
>CALMND010000081.1 GCA_937868565.1 uncultured Bacteroidota bacterium
AGCATTCATTAACGATTGGAAGCCATTGGAGGTGGTTTGCGAAGTAGGATTTGGCCAACCTTTGCTCGTGTAATTAATTCTGTCAATTCCGGGTTCAGCAAGAGGCACTCCGTTCGGATCCAATTGCGCAAGGCAAAAAGTAATATTACAATTAACGGCACCAACTGCCGAAAAAGCCGTTGCAGCCAATTGGCCAACGTTTAGCCCACTACCCGCAAAATCTGCATTCAGAACTGATATTTGAGAGTTTACTTGCGTCTGGCTTATGTTTGGAAAAACGCCAACATTCTGTCCTCCGTGAATGACATGAACAATAACCGGAATTACATAGTTGGCCGCAGGTGCTTTTTGTGCAATCTGGTTTTGTTTATATTCCTCAACCCGAGCATTAAACCAAACATCCCACTCTTGCGAAGGAACTGCTGTAGCGCAGCCTCTTTTATTTGCCGTAGGGTCGGGTTTATTTAGGTTTTGTGAAAATGCGCTTAGTGCAATTCCCAAAGCAACAATACTTAGTGGTATTCTTAGTTTCATTTAGTTAGGTATAAATTTTTAATCCGGCTAAAATATGCTTTTAAAGAATCGCGCCCAAATGTTTAACGAAATTAGGTCAATAAGTGATAATATTAGTCAGCTAACAAAAACGGGTATCTATAATCCGTGGGAGGCACCAAAGTTTCTTTTATAGTGCGTGGAGAAACCCATCGTAATAAATTTATTTTTGCTCCTGCCTTGTCGTTGGTTCCGCTACCCCTAGCGCCACCAAAGGGTTGCTGGCCAACAACGGCACCGGTGCATTTATCGTTTATATAAAAATTTCCGGCAGCGTTACTTAATTTTTTTGCGGCCAGTTCAATAGCGTATCGGTCTTGCGCTAGTATCGCGCCAGTTAAGGCGTATATAGAAGTAGAATCAACTAACTCCAATGTTTCTTCAAATTTTTCAGAATCGTAAACAAAAAGCGTTAAAACAGGGCCAAATAATTCTTCGCACATGGTTACATATTTTGGGTCTTTTGCAACGATAATGGTTGGTTCAATAAAGTACCCTTTTAATTTATCATAATTACCACCTGCTATGACTTCAACGGAAGAGTCTTTTTTAGCGGCATCAATGTACTTAGCCAGTTTATCAAAACTTTTTTCATCAATTACGGCGTTTATAAAATTCGCAAAGTCTTCCGTAGGCCCCATCTTCATGCTTTTCAGGTCAGCGAGTATAAGGGCTTTTACCTCTTCCCAAAGGTTAGAGGGAATATAAGCTCTTGAAGCGGCTGAACACTTCTGCCCCTGATATTCAAATGCTCCTCTGGAAATTGCTACTGATAAAGCCTTAGCGTCAGCGGATTTGTGCGCCATAATAAAATCCTTACCTCCCGTTTCCCCAACAATACGTGGATAGGATTTGTACTTATGAATATTATTACCAATTGTTTGCCAGATATTTTGAAACACTTCAGTACTTCCTGTAAAATGTATTCCTGCAAAATCACGGTGGTTAAAAATTACATCTGCCGCATCCGGCCCACTCGGATAAATTAAATTAATAACCCCATCCGGTACTCCGGCTTTTTTAAAAATTTCCATTAGCACGTTGGCGCTGTATACTTGTGTGTTACTTGGTTTCCAAACCACCACATTGCCCATCATGGCGCAACTGGTCGGTAAATTTCCAGCAATGGCAGTAAAATTAAAAGGCGTGAGTGCATAAATAAATCCTTCCAGTGGCCTCCACTCTATTCTGTTCCAAACACCTGGCGAAGAAATAGGTTGGTCGTTGTATATTTCTGTCATATACTGCACATTAAATCTTAGGAAATCAATTATTTCGCAAGCACTGTCAATCTCTGCCTGAAACGCGTTTTTACTTTGCCCCAACATAGTGGCGGCGTTTAACTTAGCCCTGTATGGCCCTGCAATTAGCTCAGCAGCTTTTAAGAAAATAGAAGCGCGATGTTCCCAACTTAAAGCAGCCCACTTATCTTTGGCTGCCAAAGCTGCGTCGATGGCTTGTTGCACATGGCTCTTGTCGCTTCTGTGGAAGAAACCCAAAGTATGCTTGTGGTCGTGGGGGGGGGCCAAACGTATTTTGTTCTCACTTCTCACTTCTTTACTTCCAATGTACATGGGTATATCCAATTCCTTACTTCTAAGTTCCTTTAACATAGCTTGCAACTCTTTACGCTCGGCGCTTCCGGGGGCGTATGATTTTATAACCTCATTAATAGCTAGTGGTACTTTATAAATTCCTTTTGGCATATCTTTTGTATTTATTGTTTAAACTATTGCTTAGAAAATGGGTTCAAAGATAAGTTTTTAATTTGTTTATTCCCTGCGTAAATTTGGTATCTCATTATCAAAATTCAAAAAACATATAACCTTGTTATACTCATAGGAGTTCTTGCGTTCTCAGTATTTTGTTTTACGCGACTTTCTCATCTCAGATTCGATTATGATTTTGAAGCTTTTTTTCCTAACGAAGGTAACGAGCTTGAAATTTATAAAAACTATAGAGAAACATTTGAGTACGATAACCAATTTGTGTTAATAGCTCTCGAAAATAAAAAGGGAATTTTTCAGAAAGATTTTTTACTAAGGATTGATAGTTTAAGCAAAGATTTA
>CALMND010000082.1 GCA_937868565.1 uncultured Bacteroidota bacterium
TAAATTGCCCAACCAATTAAATAGAGGAATTACTAGCCATTTATTAAATTGCCCAACCAATTAAATAGAGGAATTACTAGCCATTTATTAATATAACTAAACACGCTCCAACCTGTCGGGATAATTTTTTCAAGACTAATGTTTTGTTTTTCTAAAGTGTTATAGTGGTTCGGGCCAAAGTAAAATGTAAAAGCAAATTTCTCGTTCGTCTGATGAGTATAAGGAATTCCTAATTCGGCCGTCGCTGATTTTACTATGTTTTCAGAATTTGGTCTTGATGTAGATTTAATAAAGCTTCCAGCCTTATTAAATACTTTATCGGCGATAATCGTAGAGTTAAAAAATTGTTGTTTAAAACAAATCCACTTAATATCAGCCTCATTAAGCTCTTTCTCTTCATCCTTAACAGGATTAATATAATCGGGATCATTTATGTCGTGCTTAAAATAAATAGTCGCAGCTTCTTTTTCCTTCACAATATACTTTTCCTGCCCAGGGTACAACATACTCCAGTGCAATTGTAATTGATCCTCGGTTTGCGAAATTATGTTCTGCATACCCACAAAACGAATTTCTGAACTAACGGTGTATTCGCCCGGCTTAAGGCTGTATGAATATTCAATATAACTTCCAGGTATAGAGGTTTCTAATCTCAATACAATTGAATTTGTTGTTTGCTTTATGCGTTTGAAGTAAAATTCATCCGTGTAAAAAAGACTAGACCTATCGTATGCGTTAATGAGCAAAGCAAATCGTGTAGAATCCTGGTCAAACAGCACCAAGTTTTCCTTTTTACCAGAACGATGGTAATCCTTTAGTTCCACCCGTTCTATTTGCCCGCCTTTACCAGAAACACTTACTTTTACTTTTTCATTTTCAACGATAAAGGACTCTTTTGTCCCGGTTGTTGACATCGCAAAATCACGGTATTTGTTGTTTACCTCCACTTGTTTTGCTGAGTCGGAAACAACGATTGCAGCTTTAATGGTATCGCGCGGGTTTTGCTGGGAAGCAATTTTGATGGCTTCTTCGGCCTGCAATTTCTTTTGAACAAGCTCAATTGAATCTTTAATTCTTCTGTTCCTTTCTATTTGTTCCTTAGTCGGGCCACTAAAATAAAGCCATACTCCTAAAATCGTTGCAATCAACCCTAAACCTAATAATGAATTCTTATCCACAAAAAATTAATTTAAAGGCGCAAATTTAGTGTTTATTTAGGTGGGAAAAAAAGAACATATCGCTTAAAATTTCTCTCCCTCTAATCTAGCTACTACTGCGCTGGCCACCGCGTTACCCACCACATTGGTGGCACTCCTACCCATATCTAATAGTTGGTCAACTGCCAAAAGTAACAATAAGCCTTCGCCAGGAATTTTAAACATGCTTAGCATACCAGCTATAACAACCAAAGAAGCCCTTGGCACACCTGCCATACCCTTACTCGTAACTAACAGAATCAGCATCATTTTTATTTGATCAGCCATTGTAATTTCTATCCCATAACTTTGAGCAATAAAAACTGTAGCAAAAGTCATATACATGATGCTCCCATCTAAATTGAAGGAATAGCCGAGCGGTAAAACAAAACTTACAATGCGATTGCTGATACCATGCTTTTCCAAGGCGTCTATGGTTTTTGGCATCGCACTTTCACTACTAGCAGTGCTAAAAGCCAGGAGAATGGGTTCTTTGATATCACTTAATAATCGTAAAAAATTTATTCCAAACAACACACATATTAACGCAAGAATAACAAATACGAAAAAAAGAAGTCCGCCAAAAAAACAACAAATCAAGTAAACATAACCGCTTAAAACATCCAAACCCTGCTGAATGACGACTGCAGTTATAGCCCCGAAAACTCCAATCGGCGCGAAATTCATAACATAATTCGTTACTCTGAACATAACGTGACTAAGGCTTTCGAACGCGTTTATGATAGATTTACCTTGTACCCCAATTGCTGAAGCGGCAACTCCGAAAAACAAAGCAAAAACTACTATTGGTAAAATATCATTAGCCGCCATAGAACGAATGACGCTTTCAGGTATGACATGATCGATAAAATTTTTAGACGTTTGCGCAGCCGCTTTTATTCCTGTTTCTGTATTAGTGTCTGGCTTGTCCAGATGCATCACCTTTCCAGGTTCAAATAAATTAACAATTAACAAGCCTAGTGCCAATGCTATCAAAGTGGCACTGGTAAAATAAACCAAGGTTTTTAAGCCTATTCTACCAACACTCTTAAAGTCCCCCACTTTTGCCACTCCAATAATTAGAACGGCCAAAACCAAAGGAGCTATTATCATTTTAATAAGATGAAGGAAAATGTCACTTAGGATAGAAAAATTAGACGCTACGTTTTTCTTTGCCTCTTTGAAACATTTTTCCTCGTACTTCTTTATGCTTGTTTCAATTTGTTTTTTTGCGAGTGGGTTTGAAACCGACGCGGCCAAAACTTCTGCATTCTGTGTTTTATTTTGAGTAAGGGAATTGTTAATTAAATAGCCTACTAAAATGCCAAGCAGCATTGACACCAGAATTAAGATAATTAATTTGTTTTTTTTAAAATTCATAGTGCCTAAAGTTAGTAGTAATTATAAGACAGGTTAAGATTTCCTAAAGAGCTTCCTGTAGTATCTCCATTTTCATTCCGCGCGACCCCTTGATTAACACAGTAGTACCAGCAACGACATTATTCTTAAGATATTCTTTACACTCCAGTGTTGTTTTGAATTTGAGGTAATGGGAGTCTTTGAGTTTGTAAAATTCAGATCCTACCAATATTGCGTTTTTTAAATTATTTTCCCATAAAAGGTCAAGCAATTTTTGATGTTCCTCCGAGCTATAGACTCCCAATTCAAACATATCACCGAGCAGCACTAATTTGCTTTCGCTTTTGAATTTTGCAAAATTTTCAATAGCAACTTTCATGCTGTTGGGATTCGCATTATATGCATCTAAAATTAAAGTATTTTTTTTTGTTTTTACCAATTGAGATCTATTCATGTTTGGCAGATAATCCTCAATAGCTACTTGAATTAATTCTGGTTCAACTTTAAAATAATTGCCAACGCACACAGCAGCTAAACAATTTATGAAATTATAACCGCCGATTATTTTAGTGTTAATCGGTCTTACTGTACTCCAGTCTTTATTCCCATAACGGGTCGTATATTTAAAACTAACCGTATCTGAGTTGGAGATATCCTTGCCTATCAAGTCATACAACTTGTTGCATCCATAGGTAATTTTATCATTTTCACATGCAAGTTGTAAAAGCGTCTCATCGTCCCCATTAATGAAAGTTTTTGCTCCCTTTTGTTTTAAGTAGCGGTACAATTCGCTTTTTCCTTTTTTAACGCCCTCAATCCCACCAAATCCTTCTAAATGCGCCTTTCCAATATTCGTAATAAGGCCAAAGTCGGGCTCAGCAATTTGGCAGAGACTATTGATTTCTCCTTGATGATTTGCTCCCATTTCTATTATGGCGAATTCGTGTTCTACCCTTAATTCAAGAAGAGTTAGCGGAACGCCGATATGATTATTCAGATTCCCTGTCGTAGCGAGGACATTCCACTTTTTAGAAAGCACCGCATTGATTAGTTCCTTATTTGTGGTTTTACCGTTGCTTCCCGTTATTCCTAGAAATGGAATGCTAAATTTCCTACGATGGTAGTTTGCCAATTGCTGCAGAGCGCTTAGGGTATTTTCTACTAAAATAATGTTAGGCTTATTCGCGTATTTTTTATCATCAACTACTGCAAATCGACATCCCTGTGCCAAAGCATTGTCTGCAAAGGTGTTTGCGTCAAATTTTTCACCCTTCAGTGCAAAAAACATACTCCCTTTAACGAGCTTTCGGGTATCTGTACACACAGTTTGGTTCCCCAAAATATAATTCTGGTATAATTCCTCAAGAGATGTTTTTTGCATATCACAAAATAAAAAAACCCTTAAGTTTTTCACCTAAGGGTTATCTATTATTTATTAACAGTGTTATTTTCCTAGTCCCACAGGGCTACCTACACGCGTCATCGAGCAGCGGAAGCCTAACCAAGCCGAAGATTGGCGTTGATCTAAGTATCTACGAGCTCCAGGATTCAGGAAGTAAGCACGATCTCTCCAGCTACCTCCTTTATAAACTCTTGATTTATCATTAATTAAAGATGTTTTAGCATATTCATACATTAATTTTCCTGCTTGCTCAGTATATGCATCTTCGCCACTTGCAAAATAAATACTTGAATTTACATCACCATCCATATAGTTAATATAGTCAGCTGTTTTGTAATTTCTTCTCTCATCTAAGTTGTCTGTCGACACCGCACTTGACACTTCTCTCCATTTTACACGTCCTGGAATATCTGATTTTCCTTCAGGTGTTGTGTTATTATTACCATTAATATCGTTTGTCATAATCGTTAAAACACTGTCCGTTACCTCAACAGGGTCAATACTTACCCCATGGGCAGTTGGGTTGTTAACTTTATGTTTGAATTTTTGATAAACAGGTCCGTCCACATTCGTTACAATCTCACCACCTAAACCACCAATCAACGTGGTACTGTCTCTTACTTGAGTATTAAATACGTTACCACGGAAAGGGCGGAACTCATCAGCATCCTGCAATGTGTTGGGACGATAAACGTCCATAACCCACTCACAAACGTTACCAGACATATTATAAAGACCATAATCATTTGGCCAATAGCTGTAAACCGGAGCAGTTACGTCTGCATTATCATTTAAGAAACCTGCTGTACCCATATAATCACCTGCACCACGCACAAAATTCGCATTAATTTGACCTAAGTACTTGTCTGTTGCGTTACGCACACCATGTCCGTTCCAAGGATAAATACGACGGTCTGTAATACGCTCTCCAATTGTGTTTCCAATTAAACCGTAAGCAGCGTATTCCCACTCAGCTTCGGTTGGGAGACGATACTTTGGTAAAAAGATACCGTCTTCCATTTTCACCTCTCGTTCAGGGTTTTGCCCATCAAACGAAGGTAGTTTTGTCTTTAATTGCCCCTGCCATTTACCGGATAAATATGCTTCGGTACTGAAGTAATCCTGATCAGAAGGAGATTGCGTATGCTCCAACAAACCTTCGCGAATTAAAATAAACTCATTTACCCTATCGGTACGCCAAGCACAAAAGTCGTTGGCCTGCAACCAGTTAACACCAACTACAGGATAATCTCGGTAAGCTGGATGACGTAAATAATAATCAACATAAGGTTCGTTATAAGCCAGTTTTTCTCGCCAAACCAGAGTATCAGGCAGGGATTTGTAATAAATATCCGGGAAGGTAGGTCCAAATACACGGGAAGTCCAATACAAATATTCAACATAGGAAAGGTTACTCACTTCAGTTTCGTCCATGTAAAATGAAGAAACAGTCACCCTGCGTGGAATGTTGTTCCACTCATAAGTAACATCATGTTCAGTACGACCCATTGAAAAGGTACCGCCTTCGATAAGAACCAAGCCAGGACCTGTTTCCTGCTCCTCATAGGGTGGTTTTTCAAAGCCACCATTGGCTGGATCATTGTAAGCCCAACCTGTCACTGGCGAACGCTCCTGAGAGCAAGAAACCAAAACAGCCGCCATAACGAAGGCTAGAGATTTACGGTTCTTTTTCCAATTTAAATTCATATGTAGATTTTATTGTTTCTTAGTTTCATATGCGATACCATGTTGCGCCTCTTACTTTTACTTTCGCCAACAGAGTTATTTCATATTCGACACTATAATTAAACGCTATAACGTTGTATTTACTAAAAGGTTACAAAAATAACTAAAAAGATGGACAACTTATCGTTCTATATTTTTTACGTTTTGCTTTACATTCAAATTGCAACTGCACCGAAATTTCGTGCGCTCCCGCAGTATTACCCGCTAATTTTGAGACAGTTACGTCATAACTATACCCACATTTAAAATTATCATTTTGGATGCCTATCAGTGCAATTACAGCATCTCCTGCTCTTACCCAAAGGCCTGCAACAAAAGGACCTTTAACATAATATAAACCAAGATTTAACTGTGTAAATTTTTGTTGCTGCTGAAATAGAATATTTGGAGAAAGATAACTTTCATTACCCTTTTCAAGTGGAATAATAACCCCACCGTGTGCTGTAAATTTGGCAGGTAATTTAGATAAACCTAAAAGTCCTTCGTCTGGTTGAGTAATATGGTTAGCAGCGAAACCGAAAAAATAACGCTTACTATAACCCAACATACCAACCGAAAAGTCTGCATTACGCTTGTTCGGCGAAGGAATGGCTTCTTTTGTATTCCAAACAAATCCCCTTCTCGCATCAATCATATCGCCAAAATGAAGACTATTTACATCAAGTGATTTTTGCAAATAAGTGCCTTGTAAGCCAAATTTCAAAGAAAACTCGCGATTAATTACTGCCTGATATGAATATAATAGGCTTATGTTTGTCGTTTTTAAAGTACCGTTAGCCTGGTCGTCTGTGTTAACCAAAAGACCTACCCCGCCAGCCAGAGCATCAAGATGCGTATCGGCCGAAAATGAGTACGTAACGTACTTGCCTGATAAATTAGGCCATTGGTTACGATAGTTCATGCATATCCTTGGACATCGTGCCGTGCCGGCAAAAGCTGGATTCAAGTACAATGGATTTGCGTAAAACTGCGTGAATTGAGGATCCTGCGCCCTTAGTTCACTGAACACGATACCAAATAAACCAACTAAGAACAGAATACTACGATTCTTTACAAGCATATTGTACATACCTAATT
>CALMND010000083.1 GCA_937868565.1 uncultured Bacteroidota bacterium
CGTCACTGAGGCCGTTACTCTTATTTATAACCTGGGGACTGATTTCGCTTTGGTCAAACTTTATTAATCCGTTACCATATGAGGCATAAATTTTTGTTCCTAATTTGGTTACACTATTACATGAGTTGATGCTTAAGTGATCTTGCCAGGTTCTGGGTCCAACCTGCGCGTTAAAACAGAGGGTAAAAATTACAGCAAAACATGCAAAAAGAACTGATTTCATAATACCATTACGTTGGCTGTTATAACGCCAAAAATACAATAATATTATATGAGTCTAGCCAAAATATGATGTTATATTTGTAATGAATATGGCTCCGTAGTTCAACTGGATAGAATGACAGATTCCGGTTCTGTTGGTTGGAGGTTCGAATCCTCTCGGGGTCACCAGAGGGGACTGGGGCACGAAAATTGCCTCAGTCCTCTTTGTTTTAGGCTTGAAATGCCCGTCGTTACTAAGTATCCGAGCGAATGCTCGTAGCAGTTTAGGGGTTCGATATTGATTATTTTCAAAAATCAGCTTTTCTGGAAATATAGAACCCACAATTTGCTGTTTTACCCGTAAGTCCGCTTGGGAGTATGTTTCCGGCAGGTTCTTCAAAATACCGAATCCATCCTCAATAAAAGTCCTGTAATCACCATCAAAGCTCTGATGACTGTTCAATTTCCTGTTCAGGTTTTCAATCTGAGGTAACAAACTTGCTTTTGTTTCTTTGAAATCCTCAGCGTCAATTTTATCGTCAAGCATGAGGTTACGAGCCTTATCAATGCGTTGTTGCAAAGTTTCTATTTCACGCTTAATTGACGCTATCTTTTGGCTCTGGTTTGTTTTATTTACGCTAAAGGCTTTTTTTACGGCAAGATAATATAAATCAATGGACTCCTTTTTTACGCTAAAACTTTTTAATCCTTGTTCAAATAACCTGTTGGCTTCAATAGCACTAAATCGTTCATCGCATCCTTTTTGGCAATGGTAATAATAATACCGCCCACCTAATTTTCCAGTTGAGCCACTGCCCGTTAAATTGCTGCCGCATTTGCGACAAACCAAACTACCCCGCAAAGGAAGTTCTTCCTTTAGCGTGTTTTTTATTGGCACATTTCGTTTCCTGCCATCCAATACATCCTGAACCTCGTAGAAGAGTTTTTCAGATATCAAGGGCTCGTGCTGCCCCTGCACAAGTTGCGCCTCCTCGTCTTCGGTTGCAGGAATCATTATTTTAGCGCAATAGACCGGGTTTCTAATTAATTTCCAAAAGTTATTGCGACTGCAATCCAAGCCTTTTAGTCTTGCTCGTCTTAACACATCAATAACGGTGGTTAAACCTGTTGCAAGTTCCTCAAAGGCCCAGATAATAATTGGTGCATTTGCATCGGGCATGATGTATTTCTTTTTGCCTGATTCATCCGTCACGTTTTTATACCCTTTGGGAGCGGTCGCCATCCACCTGCCTTCTTTTTTTGCGCGTCGCATTCCTGAAGTTACATTTAAGCCTCTTCTGTCATTTTCTACTTCAGGGAAAGCAAGGTAGACTGCAAGCATCAATTTATTCTCAGGTACTTTTAAATCAAGTGGTTGTTCAGTAGCTTGTACCTGCACCTCCATCTTTTTGAGTTTTGCAATCATTTGGTAAGCATCCAAGGCGTTGCGTGAAAACCTGTCCCACTTGATGAACAACAACCAATCGGTCTTTAATTTCCCGGATTTTAATTGCCCAAGCATTTTTTGGTATTCCGGCCTATCAAAGGTCTTTGCAGAATACCTATCTTCAAAAGTTCCAACAACCTCATAGTCTTTGTCTTTGCAATACTGTTTTAGTCTTTCCAGTTGATAAGCCGGACTGTAACCATCGCCTTGGTCGTCGGTTGAAACCCGCACATAAATTATCGCTCTCTTTTTTTGTTTCATAGTATCGTTTTATTCTTTATCCAGCTTGTTTGTATGTATTGTTTTCATTGTCACTTGCTTTAATCTCAATTACTTTTGCCGACCCTTGTTTTTCTCTTTGCAATGTGTTGAAGCAGTAAAAATCAATTTCCACAAGGTGTAGTAGGAATGTTCTTATTTCCTTTATTTCCTCTTCCGTATACTGCTCACCGTTTCGGCACAGGATATTTCTACATTCCTGTAAGCTCAGTTCCGGCTTGATAAAAAAGTGTTCAAATTGATGTTGCCCTGCCATTTTTCTTTAAGTTAAATCGTTTTTCTTAAAAATACAAGCCAAAAAGTTTTGCACTTTTCGGCTTGTATTCAGCGCTGATTTCACCAATAATTATTGAAAGACCTCGCTGTAATTGCCCCAATATTGGCTTCTAGCAAGGTTTTTCAGTCCTCGTCTTCCTCTTCTTGGTTCTCTTCGTTGTTTTCAATCTCGTAATATTCATCCTCCAATTCTACGAGGTTCATGATCTCGTTCCTTTCAGCGGTCGAATAGCTCACCATGATGTTTAAATCTCCATCTTCGTCAACTTCCTTGAGTTCAAATTCGAGTTCACTTTCTTCCAACCTCTGAAAGAAGGATGATAAAAATTCCTTTGGTACTATAAAGGATCTTGTTCTACCTTTTGTCTTTGCCATTTTTTTTAGCGTTTAATTGTTATTGCTTTTTTTGATGTTTAAATTGTTCTCTATGACTATTTAAGAAGGAGAACGGTTTTTTATCCGGTTTTTTGTTTTCATTTTTATTATGCCGCTTTTTGATTTCTTTCCTTTTCCCTAAGTGCTATTTTCATATTCTCCTGCCATTTTTTACGTCTTTCCAATCTTTTCTCATCATCTTGTTCAATATGATTTTTCGCCTGCTTAATAAATTCGGGTTGTAATTGAACCGGGTTAAAACTCAGTTCGCTGAATCTGACTTTTTCGGTACTATCCGCTAACTCGTTACAGGCCGCCACTATAGTTGATTTTCGTTTCACGCTCATCCAAATTGGTATTCGTTGTCTTGTATTCTTTTGAGATTGACAGTTCAATGCTATGCTGCGAAATGTGTCGGCTAATTCTCCTATCAGGTTGATGTATGGATAATCGTTTGGCAAACCTTTGTATGCTTCGCTGTTGTTTAGCATTATAAAAGCATTGGCAAGGGCTGATACGGTTTCATAATTGGTGTGAGAACGCATACTCAGTCGCACCAGATTATCTAATAAACATCTTAAGCGAACATTCACCCACAGAACACTTTTTGCTTCCTGCACCGGCCAATGGCTCAGGGCGTGTCGAAAACTATAGCCACCATCGCCTTTATCAATTTGTTTTTGGATTTGGGTTAACAGTTTGGGATGTATCCACTGGTAAGGAGGGTCCGCTTGTTGTATTTGGTGTTCAGGTTCATCTTGTGTTTCTGTTTTTTCTTCTACCCCTGATGCAATTCCTTCGGATTCCGGTTTGTTATTTTCTTCTGTTTGTTCCTGTTGGATTATTTCAAGTTCAGCATTTGCATTTCCCGTTAACAGTAAATTGGATTCGAGTAATTCAGTCTCCAATTCCCTGATGCGTTCTTCAGCCTCTAGTAGTTTTACGCTATGGTTTACGTCAAATTGATAATCTGCATTACTTTTTTCTTTATCGTTCTTCCGTCCTTGTTCTTCTTCAGAATCACCGTACACCTCATTTAACCCTGTGTTTAGGTTTTCCCGTTCCTCTTTATTGTTTCCTACTGTTGATGTTTCGGACGTGGGATCGTCTTGAGTTTCAATTAGCACACTGTATTTTACGGTAGGTATTACTGTAAAATCCTTTACGTTACAGGGTTTACAATAATTTACCCCGTTAAGGCTATTTCGGAAAGGATTGTGCTTTTCAAGTTGTTTGCCGAGTTCTTGGATAACACTCAGCCGAGTAGTTTCTAAATCTGCTTTTATATTCGTCCACATGGTCAGTAACAAGTGGTTTTGCTGCTCTACCGTTTTTTCAAATGTCTCTATGCGTTTTGCCAGTCTGGCAGCCGTTAGTCCTTCTAAGGTTTCTCGTTGGGTCGTTTGTGAACTATGGGTAATGTCTTTTACATCTTTTATGTCATTGCTGTATTTTACGGTACTATCGTAAAATATGTCTTTTACGTTTGGGTTTACGGTATCTACGGTAACAGAGTCTTTTACGCCACTAACGTTAGCTTTTATCAAATACCCCTTACGAGACAGATAGGCCATTTGACGGCAATTGTCGCTGCAATACTTTTTTGTACTTCGTTCTCCTCTAAAGGGAGTTTTACAATAATCACAGTTGTTTGTCATGGCTAATCCTCGTCTTCTTCCTCGCTCCAGTCAAGCTGGTTAAGTATGGCATCTCCTAAAACATCTTTCATGTATTCACGGTAATCTTCCAGTATCGTCTCAATGTTCCTTCGAGGCTCTGCTTTTTTCGTACTGTTATAATCTACCTCTACGCTAATTATATTGTCAATTGGTTGAACGCTTTTTATTTTATGTTTTACGTTATTCGCAAACAGGATGCGTAAAATATCAGAGATCAGGTCCTGAGGCACTTTATAGGTTTTTACATTAATTGTTCTCATTGCTATTTGCTTTAGTCGAGATGAATGTTTTTGTTTTGTACAGGTCGTTTATACCCCCCTTGTAATTGGGTAATTGGCGCATAGTTCAGCCTCTGTGTTTCTTCCGGCTCCGCTTCATATGTTTCAATCTCTTTGCTTTTGCGAATTTTTTCCAGCGATTGAATTTCTTTTCCCAAATCCTTGATCTCGAATTTGGCTTCGAGCAATTCCTTTTCTAAGGCTACTATCCGGTCTTTATGAGATTTGTTTTTCCAAAGCAGATAACCTATGCCGCAAAGCATGGCGATTAGCCCAATTGGGCTTAGAATGAATTTGAGGACGTTGCCCAGTAGTTTGTTATCGCCCGCTATGGTTTCGGCTGCCTTGCCAAGTAGGTTCAACCCTTCTTTTTCTATTCCGCCTGAGGCCGTTTTACTTTTCGGTGGTTCGGGCTTTGTTTGCTGTTTTTCTTCGCTCATTGTTTTTACGTTAAGGTTCACACTGTTTTAATTTTACATTATATCGTTTACAAAATTGATTCGGACTAATTTTAAAATGAGCCGATTTGATTCGGTTCATCCACAATTTTATTTTTTAGCTCTACTTTGTTCGATATAGTTCAATTTCGGATTGTTTTTTTTGTAAAAGTCAATCGGGGCTTTGACCTCCTGACCCGATTTTTTATGTTACTTCAGCAATCTTTACTTATTTACTCGCTTTTACAGTTTTTTTTCTTCCAAGGCAAAGTTCAGCACAAGGTTTTTAGCCGCTACCTAAAATCGCCGGGAACTGCCTAAAACTGCCTGATTTGGCCCACTTTGGTACTTATTTTCACATATCAGTGGCAAAGGTCTGGCACTTGCTTTTGCTAATGACCGGAGAATTGATGTTTTTAAGATGCGTTTATCTGTGTTTAAGCTGTTAAAGGGGTGTCATAGTTCCCGTTGGGCTGAATTTGTTACAAACAAGGCTTAATACATCAATAAAAAATAAGACTTTACGTAATTATTAACTCGTTTGATATTGGAAATATTAGGTTTCGGGTGGGATAAAGACCAAATGGTCTTAACAAAGCGGAAACATCAATATTTCTGAAATTGAAAAAGCAGAATTAAAAAAATTGAAAAATCGCATATGAAAACTATCTTTGGGAAAATAATTATGTAAAAAAGAAATAGAACATATTAGCGTTTAGTTTATTCCTTGCTACGGAAAACTGGTAATTTTTAGGCATACAGGACAATAGACATAAACGCTCACGTAAGGCGTGGGCGTTAGTTTATTCTGTATGTCAGGTATACCAGTACCTCCGTAGCAGTTTGGCTGATTGTCCACGCTGATTTTTTTAAATGAGTTTTAGTTTAAGCACACAAAAATGAATATCGAATCTGCAACCCAAATCAAATGGTTAAAATCTCTTTTGCAAAGTGAGGAAGCTCTAAAAGAGAGTTTGGCAATGCAACTCCACTCGGATATCCTACCGGATCTCGCCGTAATTAAAATCAACTTACAATTACTAAATCGGGAAAAAGGTATGACTTCTGGTATGAAGGAACATATTGACAGAAACAGCCAAGTGATTGATAATTTAATCGAAAAAATAAGGGAATTCTATCAAACTCTCTATCCTTCCGTAATGAGACACATAGGATTTGTGAATTTTATTAGACATGAGCTGAATGAGATTGCAGAAAAACACTCATGTAATATTCAATTTCAAACCAACTGGGAATTTGAACAGCACCCTATTTCAAAGACAAGCCGACTGCATTTATTCCGTTTAATACGAGAGCTCCTGGAATACGTTGTCTTGAATAAACCAAAATCAACAATTGAAGTGTATTTGAAAAATATTGGAACCGAACTTATGTTTGAATGTATCTTCAAAAATGTTCCTTTTTCACATGGGCAGTTAAATAATGGGAATACCTTATTTATTACAAACATTAATGCTCGTTTGCTGCTTTTGAATGCTATAGTTGATAGCAAAACGGATTTTGAAAATTATTTTAAGGTGAGTATTCCGTTTGAAATCCCTCAGAAATGAAAGAAAAAATAAAAATAGCAATGGCGGAAGATCATTTAGTAATGAGACAAGGAATCATTTCTTTACTCAGGGGCGTAGAAAACGTAGAAGTTCTGTATGATGTAAGTAACGGTCAGGAATTGCTGGATAAGGTGAAAACATCACAACCTGATGTGATTTTGCTCGACATTGAAATGCCTGTGATGGATGGTGGACAAGCCTTGCGTCACCTAACTCTCATGTATCCACAAATCAAGGTGATTATGCTGAGCACTTATTATAATGACGATTTAATTGCCAGTTTCATAAGTATGGGCGCAAAGGCTTACCTCCCAAAAGAAGCTGGTATTGATCGAATTATTGAGGCTATCAATTCAGTTTACACCAATGGCTATTTTGATGAAGCGGAAAAAGGTATAGTGTCTGTTTCAAAGGTAGTTAGTGCAAATAGTAATGAAGCAAAAAAAGGGGTGAAACTTACAAAGAGGGAACTTGAAGTTTTGAAACTGTTGCAAAAAAATAAGACTACTCTTGAAATAGCTCAAACTCTCAAAATAAGTTTACGAACCGTTGAAGGCCATCGAGCCAATCTTTTGCGTAAAACCGAATCAAAAAACCTTGCAGCCCTTACCACATTTGCCATTGAAGCAAATTTACTCCTAAATATTTAGAAATTTACAGACCTAAAAACCACGTATTTTTACGTATTGTTTTAAGGTTTTTCTTTCCTTACAATTGCTTCACTGATATTTCATTTGGTATGAAGCAATTATTTTTCTTCATAGTATACTTTAACGACGCTTGATTAAATTTGATTAAGCGAATACGATTGACATGAACAAAATGCTTGGATTCTTAATTGTTCACCGTTTGTTTTCGCTCAAGGCTCACTTTGAATCCACAATAAAAATTAATATATTTATTAACCTAAATCATATAAAAATGATTAGAAAAACAGCTCTCGGAATATTGATCCTAATCGGATTTATTTCCAAATCGCAATTATTGCCGCCTTCTACCTATGTTAGACCTAACATTGATTGGGTAGCTTATTATAATCAAAGATCATCTATTGCCAATGCCGCAAGCGCACTTGACGCAAACAGTAACGTTTATCTGACAGGCTATGCAACACCTTCTGGAACAGCCAATGCCAATATGATTGTACTAAAATACGATTCTATGGGTGTAATGCAGTTTTCGGTTGCCTATAATAATGGCGGCTATGACTGTGGTAATGCAATCCGTATTGATGCCGCTGGGAATACATATGTTGCGGGAGCAAGTTCAGGAACTGCCGGAACCGCTATGGATATTGTTGCTGCAAAATATTCACCAACAGGGTCAAATTTATGGCTGATCCGTTGGGATGGAGGCGTAGGAGGTATCGACGAGGCAATTGATATTAAATTAGATGTCAATGGAGACGTCTATGTCTTAGGTAGATCACAAAATGGAAGTGGTGATTTTGATGTAAAAATTCTTAAACTGAATGGAAGTAATGGTAGTGTAATTTGGCAACAATCCAATAATCCCTATGGCCTAAACGACGAGGGGGTTGGTATGGTTATTTCAAGTAATAATCAAAGGGTTATCGTTACAGGAAATATTACTGATCCCTCAAACGGAACCGATATTGCAATTTTCACATTGGACGCAACAACTGGAAGCCTTGGATGGAATAATGTAATAAACGGTTCATCAAACGGGAATGATAAGGCAAAAGGTATTATTTTGTCAGGAGCTAATGTAGTGGTATGTGGTGAAATTGCGAATAGCTCTACAGATTATGTGACTGCTAAGTACGCTATCAGCACTGGTTCACAAATTTTTCAAACTACTTACGATTTTAGTGGGACTCCAGATAGGGCTACAGCCTTAGTAAAGGATTCGACTGGTAATATTGGTGTAACAGGTTTGGTTCTTGATAATAGTATTTATTCATATCACACTGTTTTGTATGATAGCACCGGAACTCAGTTATGGGTAAATGCTGAAAACACAGCACTTGGTGTGACGAATGTTGACCCGAAAATCGCCTGCGATTCTATTGCTCACCATTTTTACGTTTGCGGAGAAATAATGAAATCCACCAAGGATGTTTTAGCCTACCAAATAAGTCCAAATGGAAACACGAGTTGGAAAGAGACATTTGATAGTCAAAATGTTGATGTGGATGCTGCAACAAACCTTGTAGTTAATGGCATCGGAGTAGTCTATCTTTCCGCCTTGTGCAAAAACAGCAGTGCAGATTATGACATTACAACGATAAAAATTTCACAAACCCCAGTTTATTTTCCGCCGGATTTCAATAACGAACCCTCTTCTCATGCTTTCCTTTTTTATCAGAACAAAGGGCAGCTTGTTGACATGAGCGACTCACTTATTCCTGAAATTAACTTCTATACCACATCTTATCCTGAAATGTATTTTGATAATAACTCTATCAAATATGTTTTTACCCGATTTGATACAGTAGTTTCAACCGTAGATACTGCTTCAAGAGTTGATTTAACCTTCCTTGAAGCAAATCCTTTTGCGAAGCCTTATCCTTATTACGAAACTCAGGGTAACCTCAACTATTATTTGGGTCACTGCCCGAATGGGATTACAGATGTTAAAGGTTATGAGAGAAGCATCACTCCTAACATCTATCCGGGAATAGACCTTCATTACTACAGCAATGAAAATGGATTAAAATATTATTTTGTTGTTAAACCGGGAGCTGATCCAAATAATATTATTTTGCAGTACAGCGGTGCCGTTTCAACTGCAACAAATGGTTCAGGTAAATTAATTGTTGATGCAGGGTTAGGAACGATTGAAAGCGATGCCCCCATTGCCTATCAAGTTGGTTTAACCGGAACGGTAGTTAGTATAATCCCAATTACAGGCTGGTCGGCATATTATGCCTCTTTAGGATCGGATATGTATAAATTTGGTTTGGGAACTTACACTACAGCCCTTCCATTGGTTATTGAAGTTGGCAAAGCAACAGGAACAGTAGCTTCTCTCTATACCTACCCAGAATGGGGAACGTATTATGGTGGCGGAAAGGATGATAAAGCAGAGGATATTACTACCGATGCTGCCGGGAATTTATACGCCACTGGGTCTGCCGGAAACAGCACTTATCCTACATTAGTAGGTCAAGGAACCTATTCTGCAAATTTTGCTGGTGGTTATTCAGATGCCTTTATTACAAAATTTAGTTCGACTTATACTAGACTTTTTACAACATTTTATGGCGGAAACGACTATGATTGGGGGCATGGCATAACCTATGATGCTCTAAATAATAAAATTTACATTTGCGGAGCTACAGTGAGTGGCACAACCTTTCCGACTGTAGCTTTACCAGGAAGTGCTAATAGTTTTGTTGATATTACAAGCAGTACAAGTAGTTTTCTTGGCAAAGGATTTATTCTAAGATTTAACGCTTCATCATTAGCTAGGGAGTGGGCAACAAAATTTGGAGGTAATGGTGAAACGCCTTTAGAAAAAATCAAAGCGGATGCTTCCGGTAACATTTATGTAGTTGGTACAGCAGGATTTTCAAGTTATTCTCAAACCTGCTCTCCGGTTTCTTCTGGAGCACTTCCATTATGTAATCCCGGAGGAGGAGCTTATTTTCAAAGTGTAAATAAGTCAGCAAATTATGGAACAAACACTGATAACTATTTTTATCAGGATTGTTATATTGGGAAGTTTAATTCAAATACCCAATTGGTTTGGAGTACTTTATTTGGCGGACAAGGGGATGATTACATAGGAAATCTAGCAATTGATGATGCTAACCAAAAGTTATATATCATCGGCTCTACTAAGAGTTTAAGAGTCGGTTCACCTGTTTGCAGCTATACCGCTAATGGTTCATTTCCTCTTTGCAATAGCGGGGGCGGTTACTTTCAGCCGGATTTAAATGTAACCAATGTGAATAATACATTGGATGGATTTGTTACAAAATTTTCTTTGGGTGGAGCACTCGAACATTCCACGTTTTTTGGCGGAAGCGCAGAGGATGGAGGACATGGAATTCTAGTAGATAATTCAGGTAACGTTTTTATTACAGGTTATACCGCTACTAATTTTTATGGAAACAATAATTGTTCTCTTTCGACTAATGGTGGTTTCCCATTCTGCCCCGCTTCAAGCTACACCCAGACCTTCTCCGGTTCATACGATGCTTACATTACCAAATTCGATAATGCGCTCAACATGGGCTGGTCAACCTTTTACGGAGGAGTAGATCAAGAATCTGCAATCATTAAAGGAGGTGAATTGAAGTTGGCACTTAACAAAGGCAACAATGATGTTTATGTTGTTGGTAACACACGGAGTTGCACGGGCTTTGGCCTTACTAATGACCCAAATTTCTTTTATCAGGGCGGCCATGCGGATGGGCCAAGTTGCACCCTCCAACCGACCGATGCATTTATTTTAGGGTTTGATAATGCAGGAGTCAGGAATA
This sequence comes from uncultured Bacteroidota bacterium, assembly GCA_937868565.1. GTDB lineage: Bacteria > Bacteroidota > Bacteroidia > B-17B0 > Aurantibacillaceae > Aurantibacillus. The sequence goes on from CALMND010000083.1 coordinate 10,994, forward strand.
TGTCAACGTATTTCGGCGGTAAAGGCGTGCTTGCAAATACTTTACCACAGGAGGGGGATTTTATTATGTCAGTCGCAACAGTTGGCAACAGGGTTTATGTCTGTGGCAAGACCTACGCTACCTCCGTATTCCCCCTTTATCAACCTTTTACTGGCAACCCATATTATCAGGGCGTTACAACAGTAAATGCTTCTTACAGCGATGCGTTTTATGCTCAACTTCGAAAAAACTCAAGCGTTACCGGAATAAATGAGCTTGAAAGCTCAAAAGGTAAATTAGGAAATTTAAAACTATTCCCAAATCCTGCTGCGAATTTACTGTATCTCGAATGGTACAACAATTCACCAAGTAATGTTAAAGCTCAAATTTACGTTTACAACATTATGGGTCAATTGTTACAACAGTTTGAAGCAAGCCAAAGTTTTGGATTAAACACCGGTAATATTAAACTTGAAAGTTTGAGTCCGGGAGTATATATCACAATAATTAAAACCGGGAACCAATCTTTAAATGCTAAATTTATTAAGGAATAAAATAATTGTCATTTTGATTATATATGCAGGGGCAAATCAGCCCCTGCATTCGCAATTATGGCAGAGGGTTGGGAATGGGTTAGACAGATTCTCCAATGGACTTTGGACGAACATAGAGAGTAATAAACTGTTTGTCACAGGGAATTTCATTCATGCGGATACGTTACTTTGCCGGGGAATTTGCTTTTGGGATGGCAAAGTATTTGGGAAATTAACTCCGCCACCAGCTTGTGATTTATGCGGAACGGGACGACTAATTAAGTTTGATAATAAACTATTCGCTACCGGTGAATATACTGTTCCAAGTTCTACAGATATTGGACAAGTGATGCAATATGAAAATGAAAGTTGGAGTTTAAGTGCAAGATTTCCAAAAAATTCTGCTGCTGGCAGTATAGTTCTGGTAAACGATAAATTGCTTATTCTTGGCCTGTTCGATAGTATATCGGGCATTAGGGCTAATTGTATTGCTTTGTATAATCCTGAGAATAATATGTGGGAAAGGTTTGCTCAAAATGAACCCTTTCAAAACACTTTTTTCCATTCAGAGGAACTTTTAAATAATGCCACGTATTACAAGAATGAGTACTATTTCAGCGGAAACATTAATAGAGATGATGATTTTAAAGAAATACTAAGGTATGATGGCAAGGATTGGAAGCCCCTTCAAAAAGGCATTTTTGGTGGATTTGCGGATGCAAGAGGCCTTATTGTTTACAAGGATATTCTTTACGTCACTGGCTATTTCTTTAAAAGGGATGGGAACGCTGGTGACTATATAATGGCTTGGGATGGCGAAAAATGGTTTAATCCTTTTCCTCAAATTCAATATTTATATGACATTAAAAATATGGCGATCATAAGCGATCAATTGTACATTAGCGGCAGTTTTATTATACCCGCCGACATGGATTCCCTCGCATACAACATTGCAAGATTTGATGGTTGTAATTTCAGCGCCTTCGGAATCAAAATGAAGTATCCCGAAGATGTAGAAGCGCCATTTGCACTTGCGGGATTTCAAGGGAAAATTTATGCCTCCGTGAGAGATTCATTGCAGGGTAAGTATGCTGGTTACCTTATTTCATTCGATGAGAACACACCAAACTATAGAACGATAAATATTACAGAATGTCCGAAAGAAGTAGATACAGTGCTTACTATTGAACTTTATCCGAACCCTTTTGATGAATGGCTGACCATTAAATCTACAAAATGTTTTGCAGGGGCATTAATTACCATGTGTGATATGCTCGGAAGAACGGTTTACCATTCAAGGTTTAATATGAAATACGAAAATAGATTTGATCTCATGCAGTTAAGTGGGGGTCTTTATTATATAACGGTAAAAACAAATGAGCAGGTGATTTTAAAAACAAAAGTTATTAAACTGTAGTTACCAATTCTATACTCACACTTTGCAAGTGGAATTTAATTGAAATTATAAACTAAAAAACAAAAACCATGTTCACAATCCAAACAAAAGTAAGTTACCCCGAACTTTATGACAATCAGGACTTTTTACTTTTTATTAAGTTGAGTGATAATCCTTATCAGGCTCTAACAAAAGCAGAATCAGGTGCCTTGTTGGAAATTCTTAATAGATACCCAAAAGTTTTTACAGAACCATTTATAAGAGCTTGGGACGACCCCGCACCCTTAATAGACGCTAAAGATGCAACCAAAGGTTATAATTTTTCAATGAACGATGTTTTTGAAATCTTCAGTGATGAAGACAAAGATAAACTTGAATTAATTGGATTTATAAGCGGTTTCGATCAGAAATACACGGCAGACAATATTTAGGAAACCGATTTATGGGAAATGAACTTCCTGAAGAGGAGAAATTGAAAAGGCTGCTTTTGGCCTTCAAAAAAAGAATTGAAGCTGCATATGGTAATGGGGCGACTAAACTGTTTCAAGGAATGGAAAAAAAATTGATGAAAAGCCTTTTGATTAATACAAGCGAAGCCCACCTAAAATATTTACTTGAGAATATTGGACTGGAAAAGGAAAATTATGAATTATGCCAGGTTATTAAAGAGGTTTTAGAAGAGAGGGAAACAAATAAAGGTTAATCTTTGAATAGTAAACAATCAAAATATATGGAGGGAATGTGGACTGAAACTATTTTCACCCTACCTGTTTTTGCTTTCAGAAATGTCGGGTTTCATAGTTAGGTAACCTTTAGTTTTGATGATTGGGACTTTTTGCCGTAAAATAACTCCAATTTTACGATAATTATTTTTTATCCTGTTTAGGGCTTACCATTTTCTTTAAGGCAGCTAATAACTTTAACTCTTCCATGTCTGAGTTCGAGATTTGGTCAGTTGGGATCACCTAAAATAAATGGAAGCTCTTTAAAAACAGGGCTTCCATTTTTAAACATACAATATTAGATTTTAGGTTTAATGCATTCTCCTAATTTATCAAAGATTAAACGCCTACATCCACTTTCATTTAAAAAAATGGTGGTTGAATCCGTAAAAGACACCGTAAAAGAATAAATCCGGGTCCTCAAGCTTTAAACCCTCTGCTTTTTTGCCCTAAACTAAGTTCACTTTTTTATTAGCAGATTCCTTCTTATTGCCAATTCGTATTTTCTTCAAATGACCTCTTTCTGTTATGCGAAATTAAATTTACCAAAAGCCTTATTTATTTCAAATTTCTTC